>CAZOTR010000001.1:0-106981 GCA_964582755.1 uncultured Methylococcaceae bacterium
AAACGGCGACCCGCGACCTATACCTACCGGTGCCGCGACCTATACCTACCGAAAAAACGGCGACCCGCGACCTATACCTACCGGTGCCGCGACCTATACCTACCGAAAATCGCTCCGACGGGGCCGTCTGGCAGGGGCGTTTTTGGGGTGCCGCGACCTATACCTACCGAAAAAGCCCCTTGACCCGCGACCTATACCTACCGAGATTTGCGGCGGCCGGCCGGTTTTTGCACAGCTTTTCAACAGTCTATCCACAGCTTGTCCACAGCTTGTCCACAGCCGTGGACAGCCGTTTGTTGGCCACTTTCACCTCGCGGATGAACTCCATCGTCGGGTAGAGCGTATATTTCACGTCCTCGATCTTGCCGCGGATACCCAGAACCTCCTGCCGCTCGACGCGGGCCAGGACGCCCTGCTCGCGCAGTTCCTCAAGCGCCTTGCCCAGGGCGTCGATGCCGTCGCGCTCGCGCTTGTAGTTGATCAACGCGCTGTCGCGCTTGACGGTGTTGTAGAACATGTCGAACGTGTTGGCGACGCTGGCGAAGGTGAATTTCAGCGAGAGCTGCTTGTGCAGCCAGCGGGCGAGCTGGGTGTTGTGGGCCATCATCCGGTGGTAGTTGAACTGGCGGTAGGTCAGCGCGTCCACGCTCTGCGTCACCAGGGGGTGGAACTGCGCGACCCACTTGGCCTCGGGGTTGTCCCGCAGCTTCTTGCGGGAGACGGCGGCGAGCGAGGGCAGGTAGTTGGTGCGGGTGAAGGCGTCCATGTCGTTGCCTTCGTCGGCGCGGATCTCGATCAGGCTGCCGGAGAGGATTTGCAGGCTTTTGATGATTTCCTGGTAGGAGCGCGCGTGCCCCCTTTTTTTCAACTCCTCGCGCAGCATGTAAAGCGAGAACACGACGCCGCTGCGGTAGGTGGGCTTGTCGAAGAACCCTTGATGTTCGTCCGCGGCGATCTTGCGCAGGGCGTCTTCGACCAGTTCCTCGTTGGCGCTCGGGTAGTAGTCCTGCTTGCTGCCGTCTTCTTCGCGGATGCGGGCCGGCTGGATGATTGCCTTGAGGCTGGCGCCCTTGTAGTTGAACTTGACTTCCAGCAGGTCGAGGAAGCCGTCGGCGGTGCGCATTTTGAGCATGGCCTGGCGCGACACCGAATAGCGCGGGACGCTGTCCCACAGGTCGATGGTGTTGGATAACTGGTCCCGTTCCTCTTTGGTGTTGCAGAGGAAATTCTGGAACAGGTCGAGTTGCGGGTTGCGGAACTCGCTTTCGGCCGGCGGGGATATGGCGAGTTGTTTTTTGGCTGCGGCCATTGGGGTGTCCTGGTTTTCTGGTGGGGATACGCAAGACCCACGCAGGGCGGTGCTTGGTACCGGCCCGCGTGGAGGGAAGTTCAGCCTCCGGCAAGGGGGATGTCGAAGCTTGCCAGCCTGTCGCGTATAAGCTACGATTTGTCGGGAATACCTATCAAATGTTAGATTAACATGTCTCCGCCGCGCAAAGCCATGGCGGGGGCTTTGAGTCGCCGCCTAACTTCAGCGATGGATTCCAAAGCAGCGGCGGTCGGCGGAATCCCGGTGGCGGCGAAAGCACGCCCACATCTTTAAATCTTCGCGGAAACATGCAGGCATAATGCAATTCATCGACCTGAAGACACAATACGCAAACCTTAAGGAATCCATCGACGCGCGCATTGCCCGCGTGCTTGCGCACGGCCAGTACATCATGGGGCCGGAGGTCGCGGAGCTGGAGGGGCGGCTGGCCGGCTACGCCGGCGTCGGCCATTGCGTCGCCGTCGCCTCGGGCACCGAGGCCTTGCTGATCACGCTGATGGCGCTGGGTGTCAAGGCCGGCGACGAGGTCATCACCACGCCTTTCACTTTCGTGGCCACTGCCGAGGTCATCGCCTTGGTGGGTGCGACCCCCGTGTTCGTGGACATCGAGCCGGACACCTACAACATCGACGCCGGCCAGATAGAGGCTGCCATCACCGCGAAGACCAAGGCCATCATGCCGGTGTCGCTGTACGGCCAGCCGGCCGACATGGATGAGATCAACGCCATCGCGGCGCGGCATGGCTTGCCGGTCGTCGAAGATGCGGCGCAAAGCTTCGGTGCCGACTATAAGGGCAAGAAGAGTTGCAACCTTTCCTCTGTCGGCTGCACTAGTTTTTTTCCCAGCAAACCCTTGGGTTGCTACGGCGACGGCGGCGCCATCTTCACCGGCGATGCTGGCCTGGCCCAGGCCATGCGCGAAATTCGCGTGCATGGGCAGGCGCAGCGCTACCACCACACCCGCGTCGGCGTGGGCGGGCGGATGGACACGCTGCAATGCGCCGTTCTCCTGGCCAAGCTAGACAGTTTCGACGCCGACGTCGAAGCCCGGATCCGTGTCGGCGACTACTACAACAAGCAGATCCAGGACATTCCGGGCGTGGTGCCCACCGTGTTGCGGCCAGACCGCAGTTCCGTGCATGCCCAATACACCATCGCGGTCGATGGCCGCGACCGGGTCGCCGCCGCGCTGAACGGGCGGGGCATCCCGACGGCCGTGCATTATCCGATCTGCCTGCACCAGCAGCCGGCCTATGCCGACCTGTGCCGGGCCGGGGCGCTGCCTAACGCCGAGCGGGCGGCGTCCCGGGTTCTCAGCCTGCCGATGCACCCTTACTTGGGCGAGGCCACGGTCGACCGGATCGTGGCGGAGCTTCGGGACGCCTTGCGCTGAGCTTGCGCCAGGCAGGGTGGGCGCTTTGTGCGCCGTCTCCCCTGCGCAGATCACGCCCCTATCTTCCAATCCGGTGAGGTTAGCTTAGCAGGCCGACGGCATCGACCACCGCCCCTGCTGCCGCAATTTCGGCCTTCGCCTGCGCAAAGGCGCTGTGGCGCACCAGCACGCAGATGACATCGGCGCGGGCCAGCGCGGCGTCCAGCCCGGACGCTTCGACGCCGGCGTCGGCGAGTTTCGCAGGCAGGCGTTCGATGTGCGGTTCCACCGCGAGGATTTTGCAGCCAAGCCGCGCCAGTTCGGCGCAAATGCCCACGGCGGGGCTTTCGCGCAGGTCGTCGATGTCCGGCTTGAAGGCCAGGCCGAGGCAGGCCACGGTGACATCGGCAAACGGCTTGCCGGGCTGGGCGGAGAGCGTGTCGGCGATGGCGGCCTTGACCCGCTCTACCACCCAGGCCGGCTTGTGGTCGTTGACTTCGCGGGCGGTGCGGATGATGCGGGCCTCCCCGGGCGCGCTGTCGACGATGAACCAGGGATCCACCGCGATGCAGTGGCCGCCCACCCCGGCGCCGGGCTGCAAGATGTTGACGCGGGGGTGGCGGTTGGCCAGCGGGATCAGTTCCCAGACGTTGATGCCGAGCGTGCTGCAAATGACCGAGAGTTCGTTGGCGAAGGCGATGTTGACGTCGCGGAAGCTGTTTTCGGTGAGCTTGCACATTTCGGCGGTGCGGGCGTCGGTGATGACGCATTCGCCTTCCACGAAGGTTTTGTACAACGCCACCGCCAGTTCGCTGGCCTTGCGGGTGAGGCCGCCGATGACGCGGTCGTTGCTGACCAGCTCGTGCAGCACCTTGCCGGGCAGCACCCGCTCGGGGCAGTAGGCGACCTGGATGTCGGCGGCCTCGCCCGCGGTCTGCGGGAAGCTCAGGTCGGGCCGGGCCTGCGCCATCCACTGTGCCAGCAGCTCGGTGCTGCCCACCGGCGAGGTGGATTCGAGGATTACCAGGTTGCCCGCCCGCAGCACCGGCGCGATGGCTTTGGCCGCCGCCTCCACATAACGCAGGTCGGGCCGGTGGCCGTCCTTGAACGGCGTCGGCACCGCCACTAGGAAGGCGTCGGCCGGCTCGGGCGCCAGCGTGGCGCGCAGCCAGCCTTCCCTGACGGCTGTGTGCACCAGGCTGTCGAGTTCGGGTTCGACGATGTGGATGCGTCCTTGGTTGACGGTGTCCACCACCTGCGGCGACACGTCCACGCCGATCACGGTTTTCTTGCGCGAGGCAAACAAGGTGGCGGTGGGCAGGCCGATATAGCCTAGGCCGATCATCGAAATGGTTTCAAACACGGGGAATCCCTTAAATGGTCTTAGGGTTGGGTGTGGCGGCGAAGGATTTCCAGGATGCGCCGGCACGCCTGGCCGTCGCCGTAGGGGTTGTGGGCGCGCGCCATGGACTCATAGGCGGCGGGATCGTCGAGCAGGCGGACGGCCTCGGCGACGATCTTCTGTGCGTCGGTGCCGACCAGCCTGACCGTGCCGGCCTCCACCGCTTCGGGGCGTTCGGTGGTGTCGCGCATCACCAGCACGGGTTTGCCCAGCGAGGGGGCTTCTTCCTGGATGCCGCCGGAGTCGGTGATGACCAGGTAAGAGCGGCTCATCAGATAGACGAACGGCAGGTAGTCTAGCGGCGCGATGAGGTGGACGTTGCCGACCCCGCCCAGCACGCGGCGGACCGGCTCCTGTACCGAGGGGTTGAGGTGGACCGGGTAGACGATTTGCACGTCGCCGCGTTCGCCTAGGGCTTTCAGTGCCTGGCAGATGCGCTCGAAGCCGTCGCCGAAGTTTTCCCGCCGGTGGCCGGTGACGCAGACCAGGCGCTTGGCGGGGTCGAGGAAGCCGAACTGCGCGGCGAAGCGCTCTTGCAGCGCGGTGCTGGCCTGGATTTTCGCCACGGTCTGCCGTAAGGCGTCGATGACGGTGTTGCCGGTCACATGGACCGCCGCTGCGCTGACGCCCTCGCGCAGCAGGTTGGCCTGGGCTGCGGGCGTGGGGGCGAGGTGCAGCGTGGCGATGCGGCCGACCAGGCTGCGGTTCATTTCCTCGGGCCACGGGGCGTGGATGTTGCCGGTGCGCAGGCCCGCCTCGACATGGGCGACCGGCGTCTTCTCGTAGAACGCGGCCAGGCTGGCCGCCAAGGTGGTGGTGGTGTCGCCGTGGACCATGACGAAGTCGTAGCGGCTTTCCTTCAGCACGTCCCGAAGGCCTAGCAGGATGCCGCAGGTGATGTCGGTCAGATCCTGTCCGGCCTTCATGATGTTGAGGTCGATGTCGGGCCGGATATCGAATAGTTCCAGCACTTGGTCGAGCATTTGCCGGTGCTGGGCGGTGACGCAGACGCGGGCTTCAACATCCGGGGCTTGGCGCAGCGCGGTCACCACGGGCGCCATCTTGATGGCTTCGGGGCGGGTGCCGAATACGATAAGGACTCTCAAAACCAAGTATCCATTTTTGTTTTATTTCAATGGGTTGATTATCTCATGCCAAACGCTCCATTGCCAGCCGTTCGTGCCGTTTGCCGTCGATGGGGAGCTTGCCCAAAGTCATTGGGATTGCTTGTGTTGAGGAATGCGTTTGTGTGCGCTGTTCCGCCAATTGCCTAGGGTTTCTTTAGGTCGTGGGTGTCTGCGGCAGGATTTGGGTGTCAGTTTTTTTTACACTTTTCCAGTCTGCCAGATGTCGGTGTAAGTTTAATAAATTGTTGATTTTACTGTTTTTAATCTTGTGTTTGGATCAACTCGGCAGAATCCATCGGTAATGTCTTGGGAACCTTGTGAAAATGTGTCAATATTTTTTACACTCTGCGAGTGGTTGGCGCGCGGATTGTAACTGTTTGTATTTAATGTGTTTGTGGGGAGGAAGCGCTACATTTTGCGGCGGGTGTGGGCTGGGTGTGTAAAGGCTGCTTTACAGTTTTGGTGCGGGATGCCTTAATTTTATGTAAAGCATTGATATTAAATATAAAAAACATGTGGTGTGTTTTTTGCATGTAGCTTCTAGTGCCTATTTTTTTATGGGGATAATGGCTAGAAGCCATATTCTGTGTGTGTTTTCATCTCAAGCATCTACAACGGAGACGTGGTTATGTTTAATAAAAGGCTTTTCACAGCTATTTTTGCTGTTGGCATCCTGTCGGCGTCCATCGTCCCTACGGTGGCGAATGCCGGCACGACCATTTATAACAATCTGCCGGGGTCGGGGGCCGCTTCCGGCGGTGTGATACCCTTCAGTTATGTCGGTGCCGGCGGTGTGCAGGCTAACTCGTTTTCTGTCGCCGCAGGCTCTCCCGGCGTGGAGAGTGTGTCATTGTATTTAAACAGCACGGGAAATCATATCGGCGCTGGAACCCTCTCTGTCAGCCTTGTCAAAGATAACGCTGGCTTACCGACGGGTGCCACCCTCGGCCTCCTCGGGACGCTGCTAGAAAGTGCATTGGACACCACGCTAAGGGTTTACTCATTCAATGGTTTCGCGCCCATCGCGGTCGGTGCCGGACGCTATTGGATCAATGTTGTCGATTCCGCAGGTGCCGCTTCCGTGGCGCAGTGGTCGTATGCGACAGACGCCACGGGCGTCGGCACGGCTGGCGAGTTTAATTACGAGAGCGTAGATGGCGTTTTTGCAAATGGCCCGGGTGCCGGCCCATACCAGATGCAAGTCAAAGTCCCGGAGCCTGGCACGCTTGCCCTATTAAGCCTGGGGTTGGCGGGCGTTGCCTTTGGCAAGAAGCGCCGCAAGATATTTTGACCCGCTTTTCCGTAAAAAAGGCCGCATAAGCGGCCTTTTTTATGGGGTTTCGGATTTGCCGACAGCGGAGCCTGTGGACGCTCATGAGATTGTCGTGTTATGCTTAGAGCTTACGCAGACCCACTACATGCCGTGCATCGCACATACGAAAAATTCTACAGATTGTGGTTTTAAGCCCGTTTTGCGTAAGTCCTAATGCTAATAAAATTGAGTAACTAGCAACCCTGCCCACCCTGTTCTACAGCGTTTGAAGTCAATGGGTTGTAGTCATGCGGGGTAGTAAAAAAGCTTGAAACACGCTTTTTCGCCGCAACACTCGGAGCGAAGCGTAGCATCTTGTGTATGTGGCAGGGTTAGGCACAGCATACATAGGGTTGGTAGTCACAAAATTGATATAAATATCGCAGATGGTTGCGGCGCGAAACAAGCAATGTTTTTTCGGGATCCCATGGACAGTATATATTTTTATTTTCTGGCCTGCGTCGGGACAATGTTGTTTATCAAAATTCTCGATGACCCGGCCAAGCGGATAGGGTTAATTGATATTCCATCCGGGCGGAAAAACCACAGTGGCGAGGTGCCGCTGACGGGTGGATTGGCGATGTTTTTGGCGACCATGCTGACAGTCTTTTTCCACGGAACCTTGGGCGGCCTCTATTTTGCCATGTTTCCCGCCCTGCTGCTTTTGGTCGTGACCGGGGCGTGTGATGACCGCTTCGATTTGAGCGCCGGCAGCCGGTTCGTCGCGCAAGGCATCGCGGCCCTGCTGATGATTTACCTAGGCAAGGTGGCCATAACCGACCTGGGCGACCTTTTCGGGGGCGGGGCGGTCCGCTTAAACGCATGGTCGGTCCCTTTCACCGTTTTCAGTGTGATAGGTGTCATCAATGCGATCAACATGATGGATGGCATTGACGGCTTGGCCGGCGGGTTGGTGTTCACCGTGCTAATAGTTTTTGGCGGCGCGGCTTGGGTCGGCGGCAATGCCAACCAGGCGGCGCTGCTTTTCCTGTTGGCCAGCGCGGTGGCAGGGTTTGTCGCGTTCAACATGCGTTCGCCGTGGCGGTCCCGTGCGGCGGTGTTCATGGGCGATTCTGGGAGCATGATGCTGGGATTCGTGGTGGCTTGGTTCGCCATCGACTTGACCCAGCAGTCCAGCAAGGCTTTTGCCCCGATCACCGCCGTTTGGATCCTCGCCGTGCCGATACTCGACACGGTCAGTCTCATGCTAAGGCGGGCTTTAAAAGGGCGCAGCCCGTTTTCCCCTGACCACGACCACTTGCACCATGTTTTCCTGCGCGCGGGCTTTTCCGTGCAGCAGACAGTCGCACTGTTGGTTTCCATCTCTTTGGCGTTTGGGCTGGCCGGCATTGGCGGCTGGCATTGCGGCATCCCTGAATATGTGATGCTTTATGCGTTTCTGTTGCTGTTCGCGGTGTATTTCTTAGGCATATCGCATGCTTGGAGGCTGATGCGGCTGGTACGGCGATTCCATGAGTTTAAAGTCGGGTGAGGGATGGCCGGCAAGTTGCGTAAATTCCTCGCCCTGCCTGCCGACGACAGGCGGCAGTTGCTGCTGGCCGCGTTTTGGCTTCCGTTGACGCATTTCAGGCTGAGGCGGCTCGGCTTGCAGTCCTGCCTGCGTTCGCTGGGGGTGGAGGACATAGGCGCTACGCGGCAAGAGGTGTTTGATGCCGGGCAGTACGAACAAGCCTGCGCATGCGAGCGGAGCGTGGCGCTGGCCGCCCGCTACGGGCTGGTGGCCGGCACCTGCCTGAGCCGTTCGCTGACGGTCATGCGGTTGCTGGCCCGCCGGAAGATAGCCGGGCGGCTTCGCTTCGGCGTGAACTTGGACAATGGCGTATTGGAAGCCCATGCCTGGGTGGAAGTCGCAGGCGCTTCCGTGGGGCGGGGAGAGTCCGGGTACGAGGCTTTTCCGCCTTTATAGCCGCTTTTTCAATATGGAAATCCAAGAATAATTTATCTCCAATATGAGCGGGATCGCCGGAATCATTCATTTCGATGGCGCGCCGGTCGCGCCGGGGCTGGTCGAGGCCATGACCTCGGCAATGGCCTACCGAGGCCCGGACGGCATCCAGCATTGGGTCCAGGGATCCGTGGCGCTTGGCCAGTGCATGTTGCGCACCACGCCGGAGTCGCTGGAGGAGCGCCAGCCGCTGGCCAACGAGGACGCAAGTCTGGTGCTGGTCATGGACGGGCGGGTGGACAACTGGGAGGAACTGCGGCGGGAGTTGCTGGCGCGTGGCACCGCGCTGCGCGACCGTTCAGACGCCGAGCTGGTGCTGCGGGCTTACGAGGCTTGGGGGCGGGAGTGCCTGCCCCACATCGACGGCGACTTCGCGTTGGTCATATGGGACGCCAGGCGGCAAGAAGCCTTTTGTGCGCGCGACCGCATGGGCCACAAGCCGTTTCACTACCACTGGGACGGCAAAACCCTCGCCTTTGCCACGGATCTGTGCGCTATTCTTGCGCTGCCTTGGGTGAGGCAAGAGCCTAACGAAGGCATGTTGGCCGAATTTTTGGCATGGGAATGGCGTTCCAGGAGCGAAACCCTGTGGAGCGGAATCCTGCGCTTGGTTGCGGCCCACCGGATGGTGGCCGGAAGCTGGGGGTTGCAACTCGAATCCTATTGGGAGCCGGATTTGTGGGCGACTCTGCCGTTCCGCAAAGATGAGGAATATGTCGAGCATTACCGCGAATTGTTGGCTGACGTCGTCAGGCGGCTGTCCCGCTCGCACCGGCCGCTCGCCGTCGAGGTGAGCGGTGGCCTTGACTCCTCCGCCATCTTCTGCGTGGCGGAACGCTTGCGCCAAATGGACAAATTATCGGCCCCCGGCATCGAGGGATATACGTTGGCTTTCACCGAGGAGGATGGCGCAGCCTACGAGTTGCCCTACGCCCGCGCCGTGGGCGAGCATCTTGGCGTGCGGATTCATGAGATACCACCCACCCGGATGCCCCCTTCATGGTTTGCCGAATACGCCCGCATCGGCCGGGATTTCCCTGCTTTTCCGAACTGGGCTATGTCCATAGGCATTCGCCAGCGTGCGGCCGAGCAGGGGAGCCGCGTGCTGCTGAACGGCGTGGGAGGCGATCAATGGCTGGAGGGATCCCGTGCCTATTACGAGGAAGAGTTGGCTCAGCGGCACTGGTCCGCGGTCCTTGACTGTTTCATGGCCGACGCGGCGGCGTCTGGCATCCGGCAGGCGACAGCCTGGCTTATCCGGTACGGTTGTTTCCCGCTGTTTCCTCCCGCGTCGCAGGAGGCTCTCCGTCGGCTGGTCCGCGCAATGCGCAGGAGTGCGGTGTCCCTCGATGCCCGCTACTGGCTCTCGCCCCGGATGCGGGAAGTGGCCCGGTCGCGTCTGGATATGGGCTCCCCGCAACAGGGTCTGCAGGTCTGCAGGGCTAGTCAGAGAGGGCATCTGAGGATCTTATGCCACGCCACCATACAGCATTGCATAGAGTGGGGCGAACGCTTGGCTGCCCATTCTGGGATCGAATTGCGGCATCCGCTTAACGATCCCAAGATCGTCCAATATGCTTTTTCGACGCCGGCAAGACTATGGTTGCGCGGGGACAGGACCAAGCATCTTCACGTTCAGGCATTGCAAGGACTCATGCCAAGTATTATCCTTAAAAGGGAAAGCAAGGCAGCTTTTTTCGTCGTGGTGTACGAATATCTGGATCAAATGCAAGAGATCTTGACCGAGACACTGCCCCGTGAGCGGAAAGCCTGGGTGACTGAGGACGGAATGAAGCGGCTTTTCCAGTCCTGTCGGGACGATCCTCCCGCCAACCGGTGGGTATGGATTTTGTGGTCTATTTATGGATGTGACAGGGCTTACCGTTAGTGATACATTAGAATGCGTCCCAACCTTAGCTTTAATCTGAAATCCAATTTTTAGGAGCAGCGACATGAAAGACAGTCTAAAAACCCCGCAGACCGACTATTCCGGCGATGAAAAAACCGTGGTCGCGCCACCAAAAACAGCCTATTCAAGTCCCGTGTTGCGGGTTTATGGAGCCGTGAGTAAGCTGACCCAGGGCGCATCGGGAACAGGCCCCGATGCGGGGGTATTCCAGAAATCCGACCGTCGCGTCAAGGAAAACATCGCCCGTATAGGCACGCACCCGTTAGGCATCGGCCTTTATTTGTTCGACTACCAGCCGGAGCACCGCAAACAATGGGGCCATGGCAGACAGTTCGGCGTGATGGCCGACGAGGTCGAGACAGTGATGCCGGCCGCCGTGTCCGTGGGTGCTGACGGTTACAAACAGGTTGATTACGGAATGCTGGGCATACGCCATTCCGTCCACTGAGGAAGCCTGGGAGTGGTCAACATATCCGCCGACATAGGCTGGGGCGGGTCCGCCCGGTTTCTGGCCGGGAAATATCCCTATTCGCGGTCGAATGTCGGCGGTACGTGGCAGGCTTGTCTGGATCCGGCATCAAACAAATCAAGATAGTGGTGGATTTCGATGTGGCGGAGATCCGCCCACAAGCGCCGCTCCGCGAAGCTTCGTTCCATGAATGGGTTTTCCAGGACGGAACGCCGTGGACACGCTTTTACCGGGTGGAGGCAGGTTATTTGTTGCGCTTCCCCGGATTGGCGGATTTCCATGTGTCTTTGGACGGTGCACGGGTTCGTTGCTGGCCGGTAGCGGAAGTCTCGGATGCGACGATCCAGCATCTCTACCTAAACCAAGCTTTGCCTCTGGCCCTTAGCAAGCAGGGGAAGCTGGTTTTGCACGGCAGCGCAGTCGAAATCGGCGATGTGGCCGTTGCCTTCATCGGCGAGTCCGGCAAGGGAAAATCCACTCTGGCGGCAAGCTTTGCGGCCTGCGGGTTCCGTTTCCTGACGGATGATGGGCTAGTGGTGGAGCCGTCCGACGAGGGGTACCAGGTCATGCCTAGCCACCCTTCCATCCGCCTATGGGACGACAGCCAGGAAGCATTGATCGGCGAAGGTGTGCGAAAGGCACCCCCGGTGCAGTTCACATCCAAAGAGCGTTTCCTTGCGGGCGATGGCATCGTCTTCTGCTGCCGGGCCCGGCGTTTGCGCTGTGTGTATTTTCTCGGCGACGGCATTTCCCAGGAGACTGTGTTCGAGCGCGTGAACCCCAGCGATGCGCTGATAAGGTTGGTGAAAAACTCTTTCCTGCTTGAGACGGAGCAGCGCGAGTGGCTTGCCACCCATTTCGACGGCTTGTCCAGTCTGGCGAGACTTCCGATTTTCTATCGCCTGGATTATCCCCGCCGGTTCGAAAATCTGGCGCGCGTTAGGCGGGCCATAGTCGAACACACGCAAAAAGAGAACGATACAGAATGAATTTGACTGATAGGGTGGCGATTCCGCCGCAGGTGATGGTGCGCCAAGTGGGCGGGGAGGCGGTGATCCTTGATCTGGACAGCGGGACGTACTTTGGCCTCGACCCCGTCGGGACGCGCATATGGGCGTTGCTATCGGAGGGGAAAACCGTCGGCGAAACCTGCCAAATCCTGCTGGATGAGTACGAGGTGGAGTCCGTGCGCCTGGAGCAGGACGTGTCAAGCCTTTTGGATACGCTCGTCGGCCAAGGGCTGGTCGAGCTTGCCGGGCAATAGCCCCCTCCTACAACTTTCCGCCGTGCCGACCGGCCTTTGCGCCGGATCCACCCCCGCCGCTGATTTGATATTCCGAAAATGTACACAATCCGTGAGTTTGGGGCAATGATTGCCGACACCGCCAGGACGCGGGCCTATGAGGAGGCGCTCAAGCTCGCCATCACGCCAGGATGCACGGTGATGGACATCGGGGCTGGCACGGGAATATTGTCAATGTTGGCCTGCCGGATGGGGGCGGGGAAGGTGTATGCCATAGAGCCTAATGACGCGATTCGGTTGGCGCCGGAACTGGCGCGGGCAAACGGTTGCGAAGACCGTATCCGTTTCCTTCAGCAGTCTTCGCTGGAGACGCGCCTTGCCGAACCCGTAGACGTCATCGTATCGGATCTGCGGGGACTGTCGGCGCTTTGTTACCGCTCAGTCGAAACCATTATGGATGCCCGCACGCGCTTTCTCCGTCCGGGCGGCATTTTGATTCCGCAGCGGGATGTGACGTGGGCGGCCCCTTTATCATACGCGGATGCCTATGAAGAGGAAGCCATTTGGCGCAAAGGCTATGCTGGCCTGAATCTGTCTCCGATTTTGGAGTACGTCACCCATTATGTCGCTCCCATGAAGGACATCGAGAGCGGTCATCTCATGACGGAGCCTAAGATATGGGCCGATCTAGATTATTATGCCGTCACCAGTGCCAACGTATCGAACGAGTTGGCTTGGACCGTTGACCGGCCAGGGGTCGCGCATGGAATAGGGCTGTGGTTTGAGACCTTTCTGGCGCAAGGGATTTCTTATTCGAACGCGACGGCATGCTCAAGCTCGCCGCGCGCCACCGTCTACGGAACCCTGTTCCTGCCTTGGCCCCACCCTGTGGCGCTCCAGCAAGGCGACATTGTGACGGCGGACATCCGGGCGACGCTGGCCGGCGGCACCTATCTGTGGTCGCGGCGCACAAAAATTCTGGAGGGGGGAAATCCCAGCCGGTGCAAGGAAAGTTTCAGCCAGTCCAGTTTTTTTGCGAATCCCGCCGTGGCGCTGGCGGTGCCGAAGTCGGTGGCTCCGGAAGGCCACCCTTCCTTGTCCAGGCGGGCGCAGGCGTTGCGGCATGTCTTGGACGCCATGGACGGGTCCTCCTCGCTGGAGGAGATTGCCGCGGGGCTGCAAGCTCAATTTTCCGAGCTGTATCCGACCTTGGAGCGGGCGCTCGGTTTTACAGGCGAAATAGCCAGAAAATACGCCTGAGGAACGGCATCCCCCGGCTTTTCGACCGCAGCGCCGGGGCTGCGCGGAAAGACAGGGCGGCTTTCCGCCTCCCTGTCAGCTTGGCAGCAGCCTGTTCAAAATCCCAGCCCCGGCCCGGCGCAGATAGAGCCAAGGCAATAGCCTCTGATCCGCATCAGGGTATTTTTGGCGCATATAGCTGGCTGGGGGAAACAAGACTTCGGCCATAAATCTAAGCTTGTTGCGCGCCCCGCCAATCGCGCGGAAATCGGCCCACTGCTGATACAGCGCCGTTCCGCTAAGATAGTCCGCCGTGGGTTCCGCCGGGCCGGTGCTGGCGAGCGCTTCGCGCAAGGCATCCGGCACACGGGTATGGAAGCGGGCGCGGGCCAGCTCGATTCCCTCCAGGCAGACCGCCCGAAGTCCCTTCCGTTCGGCCAGTTCGGCGAGTTCCCCCTGCTGCGGAGGCGAGAGCGCCTCCAGCAAAAGGTGGATGTCGTAAAGCCAGATCAGGCGATCGCCGCCGTAATATGCCGTGCCGCCGACATGGTAGGGATGGTGCTTGTGGCTTATCCGGTGCATGCAGGCGAGCATGAGCGCATGCACCGGCCCCACCGCGAGGGCGTCCGTCCCGAGTCCGGGCAAAGCCTGGGCTTGTTGGCGCAATTCCTCGTAGGCGAACAGTTTTGACAGGAGTTCGGAATTGTTGATCCGCCAATGCAGGTCCAGGGCATGGAGGGTGCCGTCGGGTTCCTGTCGGCTGTAGCATGCCTGGTAGCTGATGAATTCCCCGCCCGGCCCTGGTCCGCGCTCAAAGCCCAAGGCTTCGAGCGCTTCGGTTGCCCGTGCACGCTCTTGCGGCGGCACGATGAAGTCGCTGTCGCCCCGTGTGCGCAGGAAAGGCGCGGGGTAAAGGCCGTAGGCCAAAGCGGTGCCTTTGAACAGGACGGGCCGGACACCGATGGCCGACAGCCGCGCCAACACTTGCTTGAGCAGGCGCTCGTGGCGCATTTCCCACATGGCTTGGGCGATGGCCTGTTGGCGGCAGGCCTCCAAGACCGCTTCCGGCCAGCCCAGCTTGGCCCCTTGTCCGGCTCCCATGTGTTGGTGGAGCAGCGCTTGGACGCCGTGGTAAGCGCTGCGTTCCATGAAGCGGTCGGCGGCACCCTCCGACTCGGGCCAAGGCGGGCGCTCGCCACGCAACGCGGTGCAAAGAAACTCTTCAATCAGGGGCATTTTGGGCATTCTGTCATTAAAATGGGCGGCATCGCGCTAGGCTGGATGGTACTACCAAGCCATCGGGCGCGTAAAGCTTAGGAGGCCCGCGATGGGCGATGGTGGATGCCAATGGGCGGGATGGGCGTCCCCTTGCCCGGCGTCGCGGGCGACGGCTCCGCGGCGGCCATAAGGTGCGGGGGCGCCTCGCTCAACCGCCCCTGCTCCAGCCGCAGCACCCGGTCGGCGAGCGCCAGGCTGGCGGGCCGGTGGGTGATGAGGATCACCGTCCGCGTCTTTAGCAGGTCGTGGCACTGCGCGATGAAGTCGCGCTCCCCTTCTGGGTCGAACATCGCCGTGGCTTCGTCGAGGACCAGGATCTGCGGATCCTTGAGCAGCGCCCGGGCCAGGGCCAGCCGCTGTCGCTGCCCCCCGGACAGGCGCACCCCGCGGTCGCCGATGGGCGTGTCGTAACCCTGTGGCAGGCGCAGGATGAAATCGTGGGCGCGGGCACCCCGCGCCGCCGCTTCGACCTCCTCTTGCGTCGGTTCTGGCCGTCCGTAGGCGATGTTGTCGCGGACGCTGGCGTTGAACAGTAAGACATGCTGCGGCACGACGCCGATCTGGCCGCGCAGGCTGTGCAGGGACACCGTGGCGATGTCCACGCCGTCGATGAAGACGCTGCCTTCGGCAGGCTCCATGAGGCGCATCAGCAGGTGGACCAGGGTGCTTTTGCCCGCGCCGTTGGGGCCGGTGAGCGCCACGGTCTCGCCCGCCGCGACGCGCAGATCCACCTGCCGCAGCGCGGGGGGGCGGCCCGGATAGGCGAACGACACGCTGCGGAACTCGATCTCCCCGCGCACCTTGGGCAGCGGTTTCCCGACATGCCGGGGCGGCTCGGGCGGCTCGGCCAGGGCGGCCAGCAGGCGGGCCAGCGCTCCCCGCATCTGCTGGGTCTGGCCGTAGACGTCGGCCAGGCCGGCCACCGGGCGGGCCAGCAACTGCCCGTACAGCAGGAAGCTGACCAGGCCGGGCACCGTCAGCGCGCCACCGCCCAGCTCTTCCTTGGCCAGCCAAAGCAGCAAGACGATGGCGGCGGCCGCGATGAACTGCACCCCCGGCCCCAGCGCCGCGTAGGCGCGCCGCTCCCGCTCGCTCAGCCGGACGATGCGCTCGATCTGCCGCCGGTAGCGCAGGGACTCCTGCGGCTCCAGGGTGAAGGTCTTGATGGCCGGCAGCATCCCGAGGTTTTCCTCGGCGATGGCGATGGCGGTGGCGTGTTCCTCCTGCAATTGCTGCGCCAGTGGCCGGATGCGCCGCCCGAGGATTTTGACCAGCAGGTAGAACAGCGGGATCAGCGTCGCCGCCAGCAGGGCGAGGAAGGGGTCGGTGCGGAACATCAGCAGCAAGGCGCCGGCGACGGTGAACAGCAGCGGCACGACGGCCAGGGCGGTGCCGCTGATGTAAGCGCTGACGACGTAGGTGTCGCGGGTCAGCAGGGCGAGGGTTTCGCCTTGGCGGCGCTGGTGGAAGAAGCTTAGGGGCAAGGCTTGCAGATGGTCGTAGAGGCGGATTTTCAGGTCGGCGACGATCTGCTCGGTCGTCCCGCCCAGGCGGTAGGCGCTGGCGAACTTGAGCAGCGCCTGGAGGGCGAACAGCCCCAGCATCGCCCATAGCAGCGTGTGCAGGTCCGGCGCGCCGCCCGCGCTTTCCTGGAGGACGATTCCGGCCAGCCTGCCGCCCAGCCAAGGCACGGCCAGGGCCGCGCCGCTTTCGCCGAGCATCAACAGCACGCCCAGGCCCAGCGCCGTCCGGTAGGGGGCCGCGAAGGCCAGCAAGGTCTTGAGGTCGGTCATTGGCGGGGGATTGTTTGGGTTGGGCCGGAACGGAAGCGTCCGGCGGGCGTATGAATGGATTGGCGGGCGGCCAGGGTTGCGGGGCGTCCGGCAATCGGCGCCGCCCGGCGCGCGGCCGGCGTTCCCGCGAATCATAGCAGCCTTTGCCTGATTTTCCTGTAGACTTCCCCGCCATCAAGACTCATCTGCCGCCGGTGACTGACCTATGATTGACCTGCATTGCCACATGTTGCCATCCATCGACGATGGCGCCACCGACCTGGAAACCGCGCTGGCGATGGCGCGCCTGGCCGTCGCCGACGGCATTCGGACGGTCGCCTGCACCCCCCACATCTACCCGGGCCTTTACGAAAACACCGCGCCGGGCATCCTCGCCGCCGTGGAGGCGTTCAGGGAGCAGCTCGCCCTCGCCGGCCTAAGCTTGGACCTTGGCTACGGGGCGGACACCCACCTTGTCCCGGATCTGCTGGAGGGGCTGCGCAATGGCCGTATTCCGACGCTCAACGGCACCCGCTACCTGTTGCTGGAGCCGCCCCACCACGTCGCCCCGCCGCGCTTGGAGGAGTCCTGCTTCGCGCTGCTTGCCGCCGGCTACCTGCCCATCATCACCCACCCGGAGCGGCTGACCTGGATCGTCGACCACTATCCAAGGTTCCAGGAGCTGGCCCGGCGCGGGGTCTGGATGCAGATCACTGCCGGCAGCCTGACCGGGCGGTTCGGCCCCGACGCGCGCTACTACGCCGAGCGCATGCTCGACGAGGGGCTGGTGCATATTTTGGCCACCGACTCGCACAGCCCCAAGCACCGCCCGCCGGCCCTGGCCGAGGGCCGGCGGGCGGCGGCGCGCTGGGTCGGCCCCGAGGAGGCCGGCCGGCTGGTGTTGGAGCGGCCGCAGGCGATACTTGACAACGCCGAGCCGGCCGCCGTCACCCCGCCGCCGGGGTTGCGAAACCCCGGCGAGGGCAAGCCAGGCAAGCCATCCCTGTGGGGCCGGCTGTTCGGGCGGTGAGCGGGCCTGTTGGGCGTCCGCCTTGTGCCGGCGTGGCGCCGCGCGCCTAAGGGCCAAATCCGGCGGGATACCCCGCGCATTGATAACACGTTATAATTTTTAAAATTATCATATGGGGCGGTGATTTTGTTCATGCAACCGGGAGGTAGGGTGTCGAAAATGGCGTTGCTGGGTTTGCTGGTGTTCTTGTTGGCGTTCGGCTGCGCCGCCCCGCCCTCCGCGCCCAAAGTCGGCGGCACCGGCGCGGTCCCCAAAGAGGCGGCCGCCGTCAAGGCGGTCCCCTCCACCCAGGGGAAGCGCTCGGAATACCGGATCGGCCCCAATGACCAGTTGCAAATCGATGTTTTCGAGGTGAAAGAGCTGTCCCAGGAAGTGCGGGTGAACAGCAACGGCGAGATCTCGCTGCCGCTGATCGGCATGGTGACCGTGCAGAATCTCTCGGTGCATGAGGTTGAAAGCCTGCTGAAGGCAAAGCTCCAGGAGCGTTATCTGCAAGACCCGCAGGTCGTGGTGACCATCAAGGAATACACCAACCAGCGGGTGACCGTGGAGGGGCTGGTCAAAAAGCCGGGGGTTTATTCCTTCAAGGGCGACGCCACCCTGCTCCATGTCCTGGCTTTGAGCCAGGGCGAAAAAGAACTGGCCGACACCGCCCAGGTACGCTTGTTCCGCGACAATGGCAAGGGCGAAAAGGACAGCTACTTCGTGGATGTCGATGCGATCCGCAAGGGCGAGGTGGAGGATCCGGTCCTCAAGGGCAACGACATCATCGTCGTCCAGGAGCATGCCGGCAAGTCCCTCTGGAAGACCGTCCAAACCCTCATCAGCAAGTTCATTGGCATCGGCCTGTCCATACCCGCGATATGATTGGCAGCCCGCCCGAATCGCTAAACCCACAGAAAAATCCATGGCTATGAACACCGGATCCCCCCTGCCCGAGAAGTCCTTGTCTTTGAAGCGTGCGGACGAGCATGCCCTCGCCGAGCCTGCGGGCCTGGATGTCCGCCGCCTCGATGCGCAGCGGCGGGACGAGCCGGAGGCCGAGGAATCGATCAACCTCATCGACTACTGGCACACGCTGCTTCGGCGCAAGTGGACGGTCATCGGCTTTTTCATCGTCACGCTGGCGGTGACGGTCACCTCGCTCTATCTGACCTCCCGCGTCTACCGGGCCACGGTGTTGCTCAAAATAGAGCCCGAGTCGGAGAACAAAGGCAGAAAGCTCGACGAGGCCATGGGCGACGCGAGCTACATTTACGACCCTGAGTTCTACCAGACCCAATACGAACTGCTCAGAAGCCGCACCCTGGCCGAACGTGTCGTCGAGAGCCTGAACCTGGATAGCGGCGATGACGAGGACGCCGCCAGTGACGAGGCCAGTGGCGAGGATGCCGCCGTCGCCACCGCCAAACGACATGCTGTGCTGGTCTCGCGCATCCGGGGCAAAACCTTCGTCGAGCCGGTGAGGAACTCCAAGCTGATCAAGCTCCACTTCGATTCGACCGACCCGCAGAAGGCGGCGCTCATCGCCAACGCCTTGGCGGACACCTACATTAAAAGCAGTTTGGAGCGCCGCTACAATGCCAGCGCCGATGCGAAGAATTTTCTTGAGCAGCGCATCGTGCAGGTCAAGGCCAAGCTGGAGGACGCCGAGCACAAGCTGTACGCCCACGCGCGCGAACAGGGCATCATCAACATCGACACCAAAGAAAACCAGAGCCTGCTCACGGCCCAGTTGCAGGAAAAGACCCAGGCGCTGGCCGAGGCGGAGCGGCAGCGGCTCACGGCGGAAAGCATTTTCCGCGAATCCCGCAACAATGACGGGCATGGCTCCAGCAAGATCCTGGCCGATCCGTTGTTGCAGAAGCTAAAGGAAAACAAGGCAAAACTGGAGTTGACCTATCAGGAAAAAATCTCGCTGTTCAAGCCGGATTATCCGGTGATGGTGCAGTTGCAAGAGCAGATCAACCAGATCAACGCCGAGATCGTGGCGGAAATAAACTCCCTCCGCTCCGCCCTGGAAGCCGACTACCAGCTAGCCCTGAACAAGGAAAACATGCTCAAGGCGGATGTCGCCAACCTCAAGGAGGAGGTCATGAAGCGCCAGGACGCGGGCAGCGACTACAACATCCTCAAGCGCGAGGTGGAGACCTCGCGCGCGCTGTATGACGGCATTTTGCAGCGCCTGAAGGAAATCGGCGTCGCCAGCGGCATCAGCACCAACAACATCGCGGTCATCGACCCGGCCGAGATCCCGCTCACCCCCTACAAGCCCAATGTCAAGCTTTACCTGTTGCTCGGCGCCTTTCTGGGGCTGCTGGGCGGCGTGGGGCTGGCTTTCCTGTTCGAGAGGCTGGACGACACCGTCAAGCTGCCCGAGGATCTGGAGCGCCAGCGGCTCGCCACCTTGGGCCTCATTCCCCTTGCCAAGTCCGACAAGCACAACGCGGAGGAAGTGCCGCTGCATCTGATCTCACATTTTGACCCGCGCTCAAGCACGGCCGAGGCCTATCGCTCCCTGCGCACCGCGTTGATGTTTTCCACCAGCGCCGGCGCGCCCAAGGTGCTGCATTTGACCAGTTCAGCCCAAGGGGAGGGCAAGTCCACCTCGGCCATCAACCTCGCCATCGGCTTCACCCAATTGGGCCAGAGAGTCCTGCTGGTTGACGGCGACATGCGCAGGCCCAGCCTCCACCGCATGTTGACGATAGACAACGCCAGGGGCTTGTCCCATTACCTGTCGGGCGAGGCCCGGCCTGCGGAGATTTCCCATCCCGCCGGCGTGCCGAATCTGTTCGTGATTCCGGCGGGGCCGTTGCCGCCCAATCCGGGCGAACTGCTGGCCAGTGCGCGCATGGTCGAGCTGGTCGCCCTGGCCGCCGAAAAGTTCGACCGTGTGATCATCGACGGCCCCCCTGTCTTGGGGCTGGCCGACGCCCTGATCCTGTGCAACATTGCCCAGCACACCATCATGGTGGTGGCGGCGGGCAAGACCACCCGCTCCCATCTGGGTTCGTCGCTCAAGCGCCTCCAGGGCGCGCGGGCGAACCTGCTGGGCGGGCTGCTGACCATGATTAACCAGCAGGCCGGCGGCTATAGTTATTACCACAACTACTCCTACGACTACCACGGCGGCCGGCCGGAAGCGCCGAGACTTGCATCCGGGGAATGAACAAGGCGCAGCGCTTGCCTGTGGCTTTGTTGCAGCAGGCGCTGGATGTCTACCGGCAGCCGCTGCGCTACCGCGCCCTATGGGCCGACCCGCATTACGCCTTGCCCGAGGGCGTGGGGGATTTGCTGGACTTGGCCCTGGCCGCTCCGGAAGCGCTGGACGGCCCGGCGGCGCGGTTGCATGCCGGGCGGGAAGAATTGGCCGCGGCGATCCATTTCTTCATCCGCCAAGCCTTGCTGGCGGAGGAGGGCGACGCTTACCGCGTGCTGGGGCTGACCCCGGCGGCAACGCCGGGGCAGGTCAAGGCGCACTATCGCAAGCTGATGAGCCTGTACCATCCCGACCGCGACGTCGGCAACGAATGGAGCGCGGTCTACGCGCCGAGGATCAACCGGGCCTACGACATCCTGCGCCATCCAGACAGGCACCCGGCCGCCGCCCGCGCCGGGCCGGGGTTTTCTGGCGACGCGGGCAAAGCCGCCGTGCGGGCGTTGCCCCGGCAGCATGCGTTGCCGAAAACGTATCCGCAATTCTCCGGACAGCGTCCGGGAGGCGGGTTCCTGGCCCGTTGCAAGCCGCCCCGGCTGCGGGGGCGCGGATTCGTCATGAGCTGCGTCGCGGCGGCGGCGGGCGTGGGGTTCATTTTCTGGAACCTGGCGAGTTGGCCTGTGCTGCCGGATCCGCCCCGCCCGCGTCCGGCGGCGCCCGCCTTTGCCAATCCGCCATCCGTGCCGCCCCTTCCCTTGTTGGAAAGCGGGCCACCCGCGCCGGTCAAGCCGACCAGCCCCGAAGCCGCGCCGCCTGCCGGCCTGGATGCCCGCGTTGCGCCCAAAAACGCCGCGCAACCGGCGAACCAGGGCCGCCCCGCCGCTAGTGCGGTCCATGGCGCCGGCCATGCGGTTTTGCGGGCAAGCAAGCACTCACACCGACCGTCTTGGATAACGAAACATTGGCTTCTTTCAAAGTGAACAGCATGGAACAGAATATGCGGCCCGGCGACGAGGGTGGCTTGGCCTCGGACCAGGGGCAGGAATCCGCAATCCCCTCCCGCCAACGGGATTTTCCCGAGCCGGCGGAAGGTGCCAGGGGCGGAACGTCCGTGGCGGTCTGGCTTAGGCGGGCCGCTCTCGTTTTGGTTGGCCCTGTCTTGGCTTGGCGTATCGTTGCCCTGGGGATGGCGGAGTTTTACGCCGACCAGATCGAACGGGACCCTGCCGCCGCCGCCGCCGCCCTGGCCTGGCATCCGAGCTATCCGAAAGCCTTGCGGGGCTTGGCGGCGCAAGTGGAGGGCGGCGACCCGGCCCAGGCGGAAGCCCTCTTGGGCCGCGCCTGGCGTGGCGATCCCACCGACGGGCGCATCCTGATGCGGCTGGCCAGCCTGTGGCGCAGGCAGGGGCAGGTGGAGCGCGCCGACCGGGCTTGCGAGCTTGCCGAACGGCTGTTCCCCGCCGATGCCCAGCTCCGCTTACAGGCTGCCCAATATTGGCTGGCCGCGGGGGATCCGCAAAAAACGGTGCGCAACTGGGATCTGGTCATGCAAATCAACCCTGCGGCGGCCCCGCCATTGTTCCCGGTGCTGCTCAACCTTGCCAAAGAACCGGCTGGCCTGGCGATTCTCGCCCCCATCGTGTCCGGCCTGCCGTCGTGGTGGCGGCCTTTCTTCGCCTATGCCGCCCAGAATGCCGCGCAAGTGGACGCCTTGCGCGCGCTCTATTCCCTGCGCAAGGCTGCCGGGCAGCCGTTGGATCCGGCCGAAACCAACGCCTACTTGGCCCGGTTGACGCGCGAGGGCCTGTGGGCCGAAGCCTATATGGCGTGGGTCAACGCCTTGCGCCCCGAGCAGCAGCAGGCGTTGGGCTATCTGTATGACGGCGGTTTCGAGTTGACAACCGGTTTTCAAGGGGCGGCTGCCTTCGACTGGGGCGCGACCGCCGCCCCATCGGTCCAAATCTCCACCCATTACACCCAGGCGGCCACCGGCAAGAAGGCCTTGCATGTCGTGTTCAAGGGAAGGTCTGCGCCGTCCTCCATCGTCGAACAGACCGTTTTCCTGCTGCCCGGGCATTACCAGTTCAGCGGCCGGAGCCGCCCGGACGCCTTGCAGGTCGGGGCGGGCCTGGAGTGGGTGCTGGAATGCGTGGCGGGGACGGGCGGCAGGCTCGCGGCCAGCGAACGGTTCCTGGGCTCCGATTTGTGGCGCGCGTTTGCCGTGGATTTCACGGTGGCGGCCGACTCCTGCGTGGGGGTCAGGCTGAGTTTGCAGCCGATAGGCGATCTTCAGGACAGTGGAGAGGTCAAGGGCGAGATATGGTTCGACGACCTCGCCATCGGGCTAGTCGCCAGTGCGGCGGGCGAGAACCCGCATGCCGACCCAGCTGCGCGGAAGAAAAGCACCCCGGCGGGAGGCGACACGCAAGCGCCCCCGGCCAAGCCCTTGCCGCGCATTCCCCCTGCCAAGCCCCAGTCAAAGAGCGCCGCCAGCGGAGCTGCCGCGCAGCCCCGGCCGGCAAAGGCCGTTCCCCAGGGCGGCGTAGAATCTGGGCATTTGCCATGATAATCCAAGCGGAGAGACGTGCCATAGGCCGGCAGGGATGGCTGTGAAACCCGGTAAACCAAGAACAGCAAAACTGCCGTCAGTTGGGCAAACAGCCCGGTGGCCCAGCGGGGGGTGCGGATGATTTGCATTTGTCTAGGGTAATGACTATGATGATTCAAATTGATGTTACGCAGTGCGCGTCTGTGGTACTACCCTTTCAGGAACGCCGGCCAGCAGTCTGCAAAGTGTGTTGCGTAACATCAGTTATTATTATGACGATTTATCACAACGTAAGGAGTTAGGTCATGAATGCGATCCGCAAGCCCGTATATTGCCTGCTGTCGACACTGCTGTGCCTGGGTACGGCCCAAGCTGCGGCGGAGAACTATGCGGCCACCCTGATGGAAGTCGATGGCACGGTGCTCGTCAACCAAGGCAAAGACTACCAGATGGCGCAGTCCGGCATGAAATTGGCCCCGAATGCGCGGGTGTTGACCAAGGACAAAGCCCGTGCGGTGGTCAGTTCGAAACAAGGCTGCGCCACCCGCCTGGGTGCCAATTCCCTGTTTGTCGTCAAGGCGTCCGATCCTTGCCACGGCGGCGCCGCCACGGTGCAAAACCTTGGCCCCGCCCGGACTGTGGCCACCGGCGAGACCGGCGGGGGCGCCGCCGCCAATGGTTCCGGCGGCTTGTCGTCGACCCAGCTCACGCTCATTGGCGCGGGTGCCGTGGCTCTCGTGACGGGAGGCGTGATGGGTGGCCTGGCCGCCTCGGGTGGACTTGACGCTGACTCCGACACTTCCTCCACCGCCAACATCGCCACCGCCACCGCCGCGTCCAAGGCAGTCACCGCTGCGGGCGGCTCCCCGGCCGCCGCCAATGCCGCTTTCACCGCCGTTATCCGGGGCGGCGATGCCGCCCAGGTTTCCGCTGCGGTCGTCGCTGCTGGCGGGTCTCCGCGGGCCGCCCAAGCGGCAAGCTCTGTTGTTCTCGTCTCCGCGACCGGCGGTGTCACCAGCCCCTTGTGCGCCATCAGCGCCACGACCCCTGGTTGCAGAGTATAGCCAGCCCTTTTGTCATGCCCCCCGTTGTAGCGAGGCCACCCTCCCCTTAGGGGAGAGGCGGCGGATCTGCGAGGGTGGGTAAACAAAACAACTTCTTAAGTTTCGCTGTCCCCGCCCGCTGCCGCTTTGACAGGCGGCAGCGGGCGGCGGTTTTCCACGCTGAACGAGAAAGTATGATCAGTGAACAGAACTAGGCAGTGGCTATTGGCTGGGTGGATCGGCGCGCTCATGTTGGCCGCCCCGCTGTACTGGGCCAGTGTGTTGCCGCTGCCCCGCATGTTCCTTGAGCTAGGTGCCGTCGCCACCCTTGCCGTCTTGTTTTGGCCGGCGGCCGTCTGGGATGCGGACAGGCGGCCATCGGCGGGGACGGTGGCGGTGCTGGCGCTGTTATTGTGCTACCCCTTGCTTTACTTGCTGCCTGTTCCGGCCGGCCTGTGGCCGCATTTGCCGGGCGCTGGCCGCGAGCCGTACATCCAGACGGCGGCGCTGTGGGCGGAACAGCCTGCGGGCTGGCTGGCGGCGACCGTCTCCCCGGCGATGACCGAGGCCTACTGGCTGGCGTTCCTGCCGCCCTTGGCGGTGTTCCTGGGGGTGCTGGCCTTGTCCGAGCGGCACCGCCTGTCGCTGGCCTATTTGGCGGTCGGCATGGCGGTGCTGCAATCCCTGCTCGGCCTCATGCAGTATGGGGCGGCGCACGACTCTTTCCTATGCTTCGGCGCCAACATTTGCGGCTCTAGCGCGCGCGGCACCTATTACAGCTACGACCATCTGGCCGGCCTTCTGGAAATGTTGCTGCCCGTCGCCATTGGCCTGATTGGCGCCAACATGGGCCGGGCCGGGCATGTCCGCCGCTACCGGGAATCCTGGGGCGAGCGCCTGGCGTTTTGGGTTTCTTGGCGGGGCCATGCCGTGGCTGTGCTGGCTGCGGGCGGCGTCGCCATGTTGCTGGGCCTGGTTTTCTCCCGCTCGCGCAGCGGCATCACGATAGTCATGCTGGGCATCCTTGTCTGCCTGGTCGTTTTCGGCCGCCGCCTGGGGACGGTCAACAAGGCCTCTGGCTTGGTCGGCACCATTGTCGTCGTCACCCTGGGCTTGGTGTTGGACATCGGGCTGGCGCCCGTGCTACAGCGGTTTAGCTTTGAGGATTCCATCCACGACGCGCGCATGCCGATTTATTCCCGCACACTGCAGGGAATTGGCGAGTTTTTGCCGCTGGGCAGCGGGCCGGGAACCTTTCCCGCAGCGTTCCGCCAGTTCCAGCCAGTGGAGCTCGGCAACCACTTCATCAACCACGCGCACAACGATTATCTTGAATGGGTGTTTGAGGGCGGCGTGCTGGGCGGCGCGCTGGCCGTCTTGCTGTTGGCGGCCTATTTGCGCCAATGGCTGAAGCTGGCCGCCGCGGGGCAGCGCCACTCCTTCCGCTTCGTCCAGTTCGGCGCGGGGATTGGGTTGCTCCTGTTGTCGCTGCACGGGCTGACGGACTTCAACTGGCATATCCCCGCCAACGCCCTGTATGCTGCGTTCCTGGCCGGGCTGTTCCTGAGCCGGGCCGAGGAGGGGCATGGGCATGGCAGGTCCGGCGATGCCGGCAGGCACGCCGACATGGCCGAGTCCGAACCCCCGCGCGTTTTCGTGTTCGCCAAGCCTTCGGGACCGGTCCACAATCCATTCGACGACCCGTAATCCAGGGTGGCGCAAATCATGATGACTCACTTCCAGAAAGCCATGCGGCTGCTTCTGCTTCTGCCGCTGCTCGGTGGCTGCGCCGCGCACCCTCCTTCGGGGCCAAGGTCGGCCCTGACCGTAGCGCCGCGGGACGACTCGACGGCACTCTTCTCCGTAACGAAGCCCGACCTGCGGAAGGAATACCGGCTTGGCCCCGACGACTTGGTGCGCGTTGACGTGTTCCAGGTGGAAGGGCTCTCCCGCAAAGTCCGGGTCAACAGCAGCGGGGAAATCGCCTTGCCGCTCGTGGGCAATGTGCCGGTGGCGGGCCTCACCGCGCAAGAGGTCGAGGATCTGCTGAAAAAGAAACTGGGCGAGCGCTACCTGCAAGATCCGCAGGTCAGCGTCTCCGTCGAGGAATTCATCAGCCAACGGGTGGTGGTGGACGGCGCGGTCGTCAAGCCCGGCGTCTACCCGCTCACCGGCCGGATGACCCTGCTGCAACTATTCGCGCTGGCCGACGGCCCCGCCGACTATGCGGACGTCCACAAGGTGCGCGTGTTCAGGGCCGACGCCAGCGGCAAAAAGGCCGCCGTGTTCTACGATGTCGCCGAAATCCGCAACGGAGCGGTCAAAGATCCGGTTCTGCAGGGGGGGGACGTGGTCCAGGTCGGAGAAGACACCTGGAAATTGGTTTGGAAGAACATTATCGATACCGTGCGCTTTAGCGCGTACACATCCATTCCGTTTGGCAGATGAAACCGTCAGGCTGCGGCAGCTCGCAATTTGAGCCGAAGATAGGCGGCATTTCGGCCCATCCATGATCAGCGCGGTCGCCGCGGCCCAGGCTAGGCTGAAGGCGTCGCCTTTGGCGCGCCGCTTCCTGGGGGGCGCAGTATGGAGCGTTTTGGGTTCTGTGGTGTCAAGTGGCGCCACATTGCTCATGTTGATGCTCTTGGCCCGCTTGCTTGGCAAGGAAACCTACGGCCAGTTTGTGGTGGTCCAGAGCACGCTGGGCATGGTCGGCGTTTTTGCCGGCGTGGGTGTCGGCGCGGCCGCAACCCGTTATGCGGCGGAATTGAAGCACCGCGACCCGGTCCGGCTCGGACATATCCTCACCCTGTCAGAGCGCACCGTCCTGGGCTTCGGCTTGCTGGCGTCGGCGGGCTTGGCGTTGGCCGCCGACTGGATGGCGGCCCGGATACTCAATGCGCCTAGTTTAAACCTGCCGCTCGCCCTCTCTGCCCCCGCAATATTGTTCACGGCGCTGGACAACTATCAGAAAAGCGTATTGATTGGGTTTGAATCGATGCGGGCGTTTGCCGTGGGCACGGCGGGTGGCGTCGTTGCCGGCTTCCCTATCATGCTGTTGGCAGCGGACCGCTACGGACTGCAAGGGGCTGCGGCGGCGCTGGTGGTCAACGCATTCCTGCAAGCCGGCATCAGCCGCTATCAAATGGCACGGGAATTGAAATGCTTTGGCGTTAGGCGCAAGGCCAAAGGCTGCATGGGCGAGTGCTCCATCCTTTGGCATTTTGCATTTCCCGCCCTGCTGGCCGGCGGGATGGTTGGCCCCGCCCACTGGGCTGCCCAAGCGCTATTGGCCAACACTTCCACCGGTTATGCCGAAGTTGCCGTGTTGGGCATCGCCATGCAATGGTTCAATGTCGTCATGTTCGTTCCGGGCACGGCGAGCCGGGTCGTCATGCCAATGTTGACCGACCATGTGACGCAAAATGACCATGGCAATTCCCGCAAAATCTTGCTGTACGCGATGGGGGCAAACGCACTTGTCGCCGCGCCATTGGCGGTGTCTGCCTGCGCGTTAAGCCCTTACATAATGAAATTATACGGCAAGAGCTTTGAGCATGATAATATTACACTGATGGTGGCAGTCATTACTGCGGCGTTAGTCGCCATCCAAACACCTGTGGGCAATCTGTTGGCGGCTTCGTCGCGCATGTGGCTGGGGGCGCTGATGAATGCGGGCTGGGCGATGGTTTATGTGGGGGCGTCGTGTTTTATGGCTGAAAAAGGCGCAAGGGGAATTATGTTGTCATTAGCGACGGCGTATCTGGCGCACACAGTATGGGTTGGGTGCTTTTCAATAAAAGAATTATGGAAAAAAGGCCGTGATTGAAAACATAAACTCAAAAAGCTATTGGGATAATAGATTTTCAACAGGGGATTGGGAGGACAAGGGAGGGCGGACACAAACCGCAAACTTCGCTGCTGCGCAAGTGCGGCATTTTCATTTGCCAAAGGAATTTTCTGGCCTTTTAGTGGATTTTGGGTGTGGACTTGGGGACGCCATGCCAATTTACAAGCATCATTTTCCAAACGCAAAGCTGCTGGGCATTGACGTGTCCGAAAAGGCAATAGAAAAATGCCAATTGCGTTATGGACACATTGCAAGCTTTATCCAGGGCACACATCAGAATGTCCCGGCGGCGGATGTTATCATCGCGTCAAACGTGTTTGAGCATCTGTCGGATGACATAGCCATCGCCAAGGATTTTCTAAACAAATGCCGGGAACTGTATATCATTGTTCCATACCGGGAGAGCCCACTGTGTTCTGAACATGTGCGGTCTTACGATGAAAACTATTTTCATACATTAGGCGAATATAGCCACTCGATTTTTCCGAGCAGGGGGTGGTCCGAATATGGTTGGCATCTGGTAAAGTTGAAAAGCCAGAACCTAGTCAATAAAGTGCGTGGCAGAAGCGCTATTTCCAGGAAGGCCCAAATAATTTTTCATTTTTCACGCAGCACTGCGCCAAACCGACCATAATATGTGCCGCGAAGAAGAAGCGATGCGCTGTGTTCTTTACCTAGGGTCATGCGGCGAGTCTTGGCCGCCCAACACCACGCCAATACAGCGTGCCAATTTTCTGCAGAAATACTTTTTGGTTGACTTTGCCGATTTGGCCGAAGCGCCGAATGCGGAAATCATGAAATATAAGCGGTCCCGCTATTTTTGCATAGATAAGTATGGCAAGGAGGAAATCCTCAAGGCACTGCAAACCCAAGAGGCGCGCCCGGGCTATGCCTACGTCTGGGTTGCCGGGCCATCGTGGCGGGCCACCGCCGCCGGCAGGGAAATCGCCGACCATTTTTCCGCCAAGCTTGTCGTTGACATGTTCGACCATGAAAGGTTGTCCGCAGGCGTGGCTTGGCATAAAAAGCGCTACGCCAGGGCTTTCCTCTATGAATTGACAGCCATATATCTTCGGTATCTGCTGCGCAAAACCGATGTGTTTATTCATGCGATAGCCAACGACATTGGCAGTTATCGGTTGCCCAAGTCCGTGGCTGTCGCAACATGCCTAAATGGGGTTTGCTTCGATCTGCTGCCGGAACACATAGCCAGCACACCAATGGCCGACGAATTTTCTTTGTGTTACGTCGGCGAGAGCAGCGTGGAGCGCACCCCTATTTTGCCAAAAATAATAGAACTCGCCGCCCAGTCTGCGATGGAGTTTAACCTACACCTCGTCGGCTCCTGCGACAGCGCGTATCTGGCAAGGTTAAAGCTGTTTGGACGAGATAAGATTAAAATCCATTTTCATGGCTTTTTGCCGTGGGTGGAGGCCATGCGCATTGTCGCACAATGCCATGCATGTTTGTATCTGTTTCCTGATCGCGAGGATTTGTCCTGCGTTTATCCTTTAAAAATCGCGGAATATTTGCATCTAGGGAAGCCCGTTCTGGCGTCAGACTTGGCAGGCGCTAGGCAAATGCTTGGGGATGGCCTGAAAGAGTGTTTACTGCCCTCCAGCCCCCAGGCGTGGACCGAGAAGATACAGGAATTATTAAAGCCGGAATACCGGGGGGCGTTGGCGTCGAAAGCGCAAGACCGCGCCCAGTTTTTAAACTGGGATTGTCTGCATGCGCCGTTGAAGAAACTTCTGCTAGAAGACGCCAATGCCGCAGCATCTAACGTGGCAGGTATTGCTTGATGGTTTTCTTGCGCTGGGCGGTGTTGCTGGCCATTGGGCTTTTGCCGCCAACTAGATGCTACGCTTTGAAGGCATGGTTGCTGCGGGGCAGCGGGATAAAACTGGGCGATGGTGTGCGGATTGTTTCATCCGCCAAGATTTGGGGGAGGGATATATCAATTGGCAAGAACACATTTATTGGCCATGAAGTGTTAATTGCCAACGGCGATGCCTCGGTTGCCATCGGCTCAAACGTGGACATTGCGCCAAGGGTTCTCATCGTTAGCGGAAGCCATGAGTTGACGCCTTGGGCGGAGAGGGCCGCCGGGCGGGGGTTTTCCAGGAATATTGTCATTGGCAACGGTTGTTGGATTGGTGCCGGGAGCATTATTTTAGGCGGTGTGGTCATTGGTGATAAAGCAATGGTTGGTGCCGGAGCATTGATCCGCTCCAATGTTCCGGAAGGCGCGGTCGTCGTCGGCAACCCGCAAAAACTATTGAAAAAATGGAATGCCAAGGATGGAGGATGGGAACGTGGCTAGGGGGAATGAAAATCCATCGATAATCTGGCTTGCGAAAGACTTTAGGGTGTTTTTGATAGCCATGCTTTTTCTTGTTTTTAGCCTTAGCGTGGCAAATTTTAATATTGTCAACGTTGAATTTTTTGGAAAGTACAAATGGGTTATGTTGGCGGTTGTCGTTGGTTATTCGGTGATGTGTTTTTTTATGCCAAGAAAGAAAGCAAGGTCAGTTTATCACCCGTTGTTGCAGGTATTGCTTGGTTTTTTTGTGGTTGAGTTGGCTTTTACGACAATATTGCATGCTAATTCTTTTCAAGAGGCGTCTTTAAGGGCACTGTCATTCGCTTTATTGTATTTAATAAGTGTTGGTTTTCCAGTTTTTTCAAAAGGCCAAGACGATGGATTAAGGCTAGTTTTGTCGATATTGATTGTTTCTCTTATTTATGTGTTTGGAAGCTTGCTGCTGTTGACCAAAAGCTACTCGTTTGCAAGCGGAAGGTTGTTTGGGCTGGCTGGCCATCCCAACACCCTTGGCACCATGGCCATGATATCGTGTGTCTGTGGCTATGGCCTGATGAACCATCAGCACAGTATGGATTCAAAGCCAACGAGAATTTTTGTCTATTCCGTGATTGTGTCCAGTGTCGCCGTCCTTTTTCTGACGCAAAGCCGTTCATCGGGCATGGCCTTGGTTGGGGCAATATACTTTATGATGCTGGTGTTGAGAAAATATATGCTCATCGTGCTGGTTTCGTTGGTTATGTTTCTGGGTTTTGTTGGCATCGAATACATTTATGAAATAGCGACAGGGGGCGAACTTGGCGGGTATTTCATAAAACGCGGAATACAGTCTTCGAGCCTGGAGGATCGGGAGTATATTTGGATGGAACAACTCCAAAGATTTTATATTTCTCCCCTCATCGGTCTTGGCATGGAAATGAATGAGCAAGCAATCGACAGGCGGCGGGGGGGCGAGAGCTCTTTTTTTGATTTGCTGTCGGCCATAGGGCTTGCCGGGTTTTTGCCATATATGGCGGCGTTGTGTTTGTGCTTGGCGGTTGGTTATAGTAAAATTAAGATTATGTTAAGGCAAAAGAATAAGGTTCAAGCTGTGGAGAAAACGTCAGAATTGTCCGCGCTTGTGGTTTGCTTGGGTTTGGTGGCAGGCATTGCAATCAATTCTATTGGGGAAGGCTATTTGGCCCAAGTGGGAAGTATGCCGTCCTTGGTGTATTGGTTCGCCATGGGATATTGCACGTTAAACAAAGCTAAATAGCCATGGTTTGTTCCCACGGTTTGGCTAAACCAAACTCTATGGCGGGCGCCTGCGGCACGGCGAATTGCACGGTTTGGCTGGGGCGGTGGCCCGCCACAAGCGACGGCCGGGTGCGCGCTTTGTATGCTTGAAGCCGTTTTCTGGCAAAGCATCGTCAGCCCGCACATGGCGCATCTGGCGGACGAACTGGGTGCGCAAGCCCGTGTCACCTATGTCGCGGCGGTCGAGATGGCGCCCGACCGCGCCCGGCAAGGCTGGGCAAGGCCAGATCTTAAAAACCTGCGGCTTAGGCTGCTGGATGGGGCCGACGCAGGTGCCTGTCCGCTGGCCGACTTCGCCACGGATGCGGTCCATTTGACCGAGGGAGTGCGTGGCAACGGCTATGTTGCCGCCGTCATACGGTCTTTGCGCCACCGCCACGCCCGTTGGGGCGTCATGATGGAAACCATCGATGAGCGTTCGGGCCGGGGGCCGTTCAAGCGCCTGCTGTATGCTTGGCATCTTGGCAGGGCCGCAGCCCAGCCCGATTTTGTTTTGGCTATTGGCGAAAAGTTGAAGCCCTGGTTGGTCGCCCGTGGCGTTCCTGCCGAAAAGATATTTGAGTTCGCCTATTTTCTGCCGCCGATGCCGGGTGGTTTGGCGTTTGGCGCACAGCCCGGCAAAGTGTTCCGGCTTGGTTTCCTGGGGCAAATGATTCAACGCAAGCGTGTCGATGTGCTTATCGATGCCTTGGCCGGTCTGCTGGAATTTCCCTTTGAATGCGTGGCGATTGGCACGGGCCCGTTGGAAGCGCGGTTGCGGGCGCGGGCGCTCGCCAAGTTGGGGCCGGAGCGCTTCCGCCTATTGGGGCGGTTGCCAATGGCTGAGGCGCGCGCCTGCCTGGGGACATTGGATTGCCTGGTCTTGCCTAGCGACCACGACGGCTGGGGCGCGGTGGTCTCCGAGGCCTTGATGGTTGGCGTTCCGGCGATCTGTAGTGATGCTTGTGGAGCGGCAGGGGTGGTGCGGGCGTCCGGGGTGGGCGGGGTTTTCCCCAAGGGCGACGTGCTTGCTTTGCGGGCGCAGCTTCGGCGCGTTTTCACGCAACAGCCGCCTGGAATCGAACAACGGCAGGCGCTGGCCTCATGGGCGCATTGCCTGGGCTCGGTGGCCGGGGCGCGCTATCTGGCGGCGATTTTGGATGCGGTTTACCACGGTGCCGCCCGGCCGTTGCCGCCTTGGCAGGCAGCGCGTGATGGATGTGTTTCCGCCAATGATGGCTAGGGCGCAGTGCTTGGCGGCTTGGGCGCGGCCCCGGGTGGTTGCCATGGTTGCGGAGACGCCGGCATGCGCGTGATTCAAGTGGTGCCTTCCATTGCCGATGAGGCGAGCGGCCCGTCTTATTGCCTGATTCGCCTATGCGAATCCCTGGCCGCGCAGCAGCAGGAGGTGACGCTGGCGGCGCTGGACTGGGCGCCGATGCTCTCCTCCCCGCCTTTTTTGAAAACCTTTCCGCTGGGCGGCGGGCCGCGCAGGCTGGGCCGGTCGCCGGCCATGCGGCAGTGGTTGGCGGAGGCTGCGCGGGCAGGGGCGGTCGATGTGCTGCACAACAACAGTTTGTGGATGATGCCCAATGTCTATTCCGGTTGGGTGGCTAGGCGACAGGGAGTGCCCTTGGTGGTTTCGCCCCATGGAACGCTATCGGCATGGGCGATGCGAAGCGGTTCCCCCGTCAAACGCCTGTTCTGGCCCTTGGTGCAGAAGCCTGCGCTGGCCTCCGCCACCTGTTTTCACGCGACGGCGGAAGCGGAATACGAGGACATCCGGCGCGCGGGCTTCCGCCAGCCAGTGGCGGTCATTCCCAATGGCATCGACATCCCCGGCCTGCGGCCGAAAACACTTGGCGAACCCCGCACCCTGTTGTTCCTAGGGCGCATCAGTCCGGTGAAGGGGCTGGACATGTTGCTGCCCGCCTGGGGGGCGTTGCAAGAGCGCTTTCCCGGATGGCGCTTGCGGATCGTCGGGCCGGACAATAACGGTTACCTTGTGGAAATGCAGCGGCTGGCCGGCAAGTTGTGCCTTGAGCGCGTCGAGTTTAGCGGTGCGTTGCATGGCGGGCAAAAGTGGCAGGCGTATCAGGAGGCGGATTTGTTTGTGCTGCCCACCTATTCCGAGAATTTCGGCATAGCGGTGGCGGAGGCGTTGGCCGCCAACACGCCGGTCATCGTCACGAGGGGGGCGCCCTGGGCGGGTGTGGAGCGGCACGGGGCGGGTTGGTGGATTGAGGTCGGCCTCGATGCGCTGGTGGCCTGCCTGGAAGACGCGCTCTCCCGCCCTGTGGATGCGTTGGCGCAAATGGGCTTGCGCGGGCGGGCTTGGATGGAGGAGGAGTATTCTTGGGCGCATGTGGGGCGGCAGATGGTGGAAACCTACAAGTGGATAGTGCACGGCGGCGGCAAACCGCAATGGGTTATTGAAGAGTGATTCCAAATAAACGAGGTCAGTGATTGCATGCGCGTATGCCCTATCTGTGGAAGCAGCGGTTTCCAACCCTACAAGCTGGGGTTGGCGCAATGTGAGTCTTGCGGTCTGGTCCTTTCTCCCGCCGTCTGGCAGCCACAGGCGAACGAGCAATTGGAAGAAGAGTGGTTTGGCGCGGATTACCAACCGAAAACGTCGTTTTGGGTGGCATTGTTTGAGTCTTGGAACAACCGCAGGACTCTCTCGCGGCTTGCGCAGGCCAACCTGCCAGGGCGCCGTCTGCTGGATATTGGCGTGGGTAGCGGTTCGTTCCTGGACGCGGCGCGGGCGGCGGGGTATGAGGTGATGGGTTGCGATCTATCCGCGCCCATTTGTGCGCATGTGCGCCGAACCTATGGGATTCCGATGCATGGCGGGCCGCTGGCAACGCTGGCGGGTGAGAACCGCTTCGATGCCATTGTGATGAACCATGTGTTGGAGCATGTCCATCAGCCTATCGACTTCCTGCAAAACGCTCGCCGTCTGTTGGCACCGGGCGGCGTGGCGCACATTGCCGTGCCCAACATCGCGTGCTGGGAAGCGGCGCTGTCCGGCTGGACCAGCTTTGAGCCTTACCATCTGACCTATTTCGCTCCGCCCACGCTGGCACGAGCGATCTCTGCCAGCGGCTTTGCCTTGGATCGCCTCACAACCCACGACTCATTTTCCGGTTGGTTTCTGGCCGGGTTGCGCACCGTGCTGGGTGTCAACCGGGTAGGCGGCGCAGTCACGCGGCCTGCCGCCGCCATGGCGTGGCACGCCGCCGGCCGCCGCTCCGAAGCGGTTGAACATGCGTACCGCATTGCGATGGTGTGCGCGGGAGGGGTGTCGTGGCCGGCGCGTTGGCTTCAGGCCAAGCTCGGCCGCGGCGACGAAGTCATCGGTATCGCGCATAAACCCCGAATTGGCGCGGAGTGCTGAGGGCGTATGGAAGCTAATGTTTCTTCCGGATGCCGCCAAACCGCCCCCGCCCCCGTCGCCGTGGTCATGATCTCGTTGAACGAAGCCCATAACATGGAGGCGGTATGCCAAAATTTGGCCGGCTGGGCGCAGGAGGTGTTTCTGCTGGACAGCCACAGCCAAGACGGCACGGTGGACATCGCCTTGCGCCACGGCGTTCAGGTGGCGCAGCGGCGCTTTCGCGGCTTTGGCGACCAGTGGAATTTCGCGCTGGAACACCTGCCGATCACCGCGCCCTGGACCATGAAGCTGGATCCGGACGAGCGCCTGTCCGATGAGTTGAAGGCCAATCTGCTGGAAGCGATCCGCCGCGACGACAGCGACGGCTTTTCGATGGTGCGGCGGCTGTGGTTCATGGGGCGGCCCCTGCCGGTGCGGCAAACCCTGGTGCGGCTGTGGCGCACCGGGCGCTGCCAGTTCGCGGATGTCGCGGTGAACGAATATCCCCAGGTTCTAGGGCCGGTCCGCTTTGTGGACGGGGAAATGGCGCACTACGACAGCCCCGACCTCGACCATTGGCTGGAAAAGCAGAACCGCTACACCACCGCCGAAGCCATCATGGCCCACACGCGATCCCCCATGGCCGACACGCCGCGCTTGTTGGGCACGCCCTTGCAACGCCACATGTGGCTGAAGAAGCACTTCAACAAATTGCCCTGCCGTTATTTCCTGCTGTTCCTGCACCATTGGCTGTGGTTGGGGGCATGGCGGGCGGGCTGGGCCGGCTATGCTTGGGCGCGGCTGCGCTCGGACGTGATGCGCTTGATCGAGTACAAGCGGCGGGAGATCGAGATGACCGGGCGCTTGCCGGCCAAGCGCTGCTACGGGCCAGGCAGGCCGGATGGGCGGGTGCGGCAGTTTGACTGAAATGGCGCTGACTCCTCCTTTTTTTGAACGGAACTTAAGCTGATGTGCGGAATTGCAGGATATGTCGGCGGGCATTTGCCGGGCTTGGCGGCGAGGATGAACGCCGCCCAGGCCCATCGCGGCCCGGACGGCCAGGGCGTGTTTGAAGACCCAAACGCCGGCCTCGCCCTCGGCCATGTCCGCCTCTCCATCCTCGACCTCAGCGCGGCGGCGGCCCAGCCCATGCATGCCCCGGACGGCCGCGGCGTCTTGGTCTACAACGGCGAGATCTACAATTTCCAGGAACTGCGCCAGGACTTGCTTGCCCGTGGCCACAGCTTCCACTCCAGCGGCGACACCGAAGTTTTGTTGCGCGGCCTGCTCGAATACGGCGCCGAATTCATTGCCCGGCTTAATGGCATCTTCGCCTTAGCCTGGTGGGATGCCCGCCACCGCGAATTGTTGCTGGCGCGTGATCCTTTGGGCGTCAAGCCGCTTTATTATGCCGAACCGGACCCCGGCCAATTGTTGTTTGCCAGCGAAATCAAGGCGCTGCTGCAACACCCCCGGCTGTCCCGCGAACCCGATTTCACCGCCTTGCAACAGCACCTCGCCTATTGCCATGCCGCCGGCGGGCGCACCGCCCTCAAAGCCGTCCAGCGCCTGCCGCCCGGCTGCTGGCTGCGCTGGCGGGCCGGCCAGCCGCTTGCCATCCGACGCTATTGGCAAGCGCCGTTCGGCCAAGCGCCGCTCCAAGAGCAGGACCGGCCAAGCGCGTTGGCCGGCCTGCGCCGGCAATTGCAGGACGCCACCCGGCGGCAGAGGGTGGCCGACGTGCCGGTCGGCATGTTCCTTAGCGGCGGGCTGGACAGCAGCCTGATCACCGCCCTTGCCGCGCGCGAGGCGGACACCCGTTTTGATTGCTTCACCGTCGCCTACCCCGGCGCCGACAACCGGCTCGACAACGCCGCCGAAGACCTGCCGCATGCCCGCGCCCTGGCCCGCCGCCTCGGCTTGCCGTTGCACGAGATTGACTTGCAACCCCAGGTTGCCGAGCTCTGGCCCAGGCTGGTCGGCCACCTCGACGAGCCGCTGGCCGATCCTGCCGCCATTGCCTGCTATTTGATCTGCCAACTGGCGCGCCAACAGGGGATCAAGGTGCTGCTGTCGGGCCAGGGCGCGGACGAGCTGTTCTGCGGCTATCCGCGCTACCGGGTGCTGCATGCGACGGCGGGCCTGGACCGTTGGCCGCTGGCGCCGCGCCGGTTGGTCGCGGGCTTGGCCTCCCGGCTTCCCGGCGCCTGGGAAGGCCGCTTCGGCGCCCGGCTCCGGCGGGTGCGGCGGGTGTTGGCCGAGTTGGCGGAGCCTGCCGCCACGCGCTTTCTCAACCTTTGCGCCAGCACCCCGCAGGCGGAAATCAGCCGGGTCTGGTCGCCGGCGGTGCGCGAGGTTTTGGGCGCCGAAACCTTCCGCGGCGACTGCCAGCGCCATATCGCCGCCAGCGGCCTTAGCGGCTTGTCCGCCTTGCAAGAGCGCGACCTTGCCGTCTACCTGCCCAACCACAACCTCAATTACACCGACAAGATGAGCATGGCGGCGGGGGTCGAGGCGCGGGTGCCGCTGTTGGATCTTGAGCTGGTCGATACCGTCACCCGCTATCCCTATGCGTGGTTGCTGGGGCGCGAGACCAAGGTGTTGCTGCGCGAGGCGGCGCGGGGCATCGTGCCGGACAGCATCATCGACCGCTCCAAGGCCGGTTTCGGCGCGCCTTACCGCAAATGGCTGCGCTACGACCTCGCCGACCTGTGGCATGAGCTGACCTCGGAGTCCGCCGTCAAGGCCCGCGGCTGGTTCGACTACCAAGCCTTGCAAGACGCCCGCGCCCGCAGCCAGAGCGGACAGGCCGACCTTTACATGTTGCAATGGGCGGTGCTGACGATGGAGCTATGGGCCAGGCAATTCATCGACCCCCCCACCCTGCCGGAGCGACCCCATGGATAATGCGAAAGAAGCCGTCCGCGAATTTTGGAACCAAGCCTCCTGCGGCGAAAATCTGTGGCTTCCGTCCACCGACCAGGCGGGCTACACGGCGCAGGCGCGGGCGCGCTACGCGCTTGAGCCGTATATCCTGGATTTTGCCGGTTTCGCGGCGGCGCGGGGCTTGCGCGTGTTGGAGATCGGCGTGGGCCTGGGGGCGGACCACCAGCAATTCGCCGAGGCGGGGGCCGAGCTGTGGGGCATCGACCTCACCGAACGCGCCGTCGAGCATACCCGGCGACGCTTGGCGGCTTTCGGGCTGGCCTCGCATTTGGCGGTGGGCGACGCGGAAAACCTGGATTTCCCGGACGCCGCGTTCGACCGGGTGTATTCCTGGGGCGTGCTGCACCACAGCCCCGACACGCCCAAGGCTATCGCCGAAGTCTGGCGGGTGCTGAAGCCGGGGGGGCAGGCCAACATCATGGTCTACCACAAATGGAGCATGGTCGGCCTCATGCTGTGGCTGCGCTACGCCTTGTTGGGCCTGCGGCCGTGGATGACGCTGGCGGAGATTTACGCCCGTTATTTGGAAAGCCCGGGGACAAAGGCGTACTCGGTCGCCGAGGCGCGAAAGCTCTTTTCGGCGTTCGGCGAGGTCAAGATACGCACCGTGCTGACCCACGGCGATTTGCTGGAGTCGGACGCCGGCCAGCGCCACCGGGGCGGCTGGCTGACGCTGGCGCGGAAAATTTGGCCGCGCCGGCTCATCCGGCGGCTGTTCCCGGCGGCGGGGCTGTTCATGTTGATCGAAGCCAGGAAGTAGCCACTTGAAACAAATCCTGCAATCCCTGAAAACCGGCGACACCGAAGTCGCCGACGTGCCCTGCCCCGCCGTGCGGCGCGGCCAGGTGTTGATCCGCAGCCGCCAAACCTTGGTTTCCGCCGGCACCGAGCGGATGCTGGTGGAGTTCGGCAAGGCCGGCTGGATCGACAAGGCCCGCCAGCAGCCGGACAAGGTGCGCATGGTGTTGGACAAGATCAAGACCGACGGGCTGGCGCCCACGGTCGAGGCGGTGTTCAACAAGCTCGACCAGCCGCTGCCTTTGGGCTATTGCAATGTCGGCACGGTGCTGGAGGCCGGCGCGGGCGTCGAAGCGTTCGCCGCCGGCGAGCGCGTCGTCAGCAACGGCAAACATGCCGAGGTGGTGGCCGTGCCGGCCAATCTGTGCGCCAAGGTGCCGGAGGCCGTGGCGGACGAGGAGGCGGCGTTCACCGTGCTGGGCGCGATAGCCTTGCAAGGCATCCGCCTCGTCCAGCCGACCCTGGGCGAGGCGGTCGTGGTCACCGGCCTGGGGCTGATTGGCCTAATGGCGGTGCAACTGCTGCGCGCCCATGGCTGCCGGGTGCTGGGCCTGGATTTCGACCCGGCCCGGCTGGCGCTGGCGCGGCAGTTCGGGGCCGAGACGGTGGATCTGGGCGCGGGCCAAGATCCGCTGGCGGCGGCGCAGGCGTTCTCACGCGGGCGCGGGGTGGACGCGGTGCTGGTCACCGCCTCCACCCGCAGCAACGAGCCGGTGCGCCAGGCCGCCTTGATATGCCGCAAGCGCGGGCGCATCGTGCTGGTCGGCGTCGCCGGGCTGGAGCTGTCGCGGGCGGATTTTTACGAGAAGGAACTGACGTTCCAGGTGTCCTGCTCCTACGGGCCGGGGCGCTACGACCCGAACTACGAGGACAAGGGCCAGGATTACCCGGTGGGCTTTGTGCGCTGGACCGAACAGCGCAATTTCGAGGCGGTGCTGGACATGCTGGCCGACGGGCGGCTGGACGTGAAGCCGCTGGTTTCCCACCGCTTCAAGATCGAGGAGGCCGAGCAGGCTTACGAACTGGTGGGCGGTTCGGCCCCCTCGCTGGGCATTCTGCTGCGCTACCCCTCCCCCGCGGAACAGCCGGATGCGGCGCTGCGGCGGACGACGGTCAGGCTGGCGCCGCCGGCCGCGGCGTCCGGCAAGGCGGTGCTGGGCTTTGTCGGCTCAGGCAGCTATGCCACGGCGGTGTTGATCCCGGCATTCCAGGCGACCGGCGCGCGTCTCAAAGTGGTGGCTTCCAGCGGCGGGGTCAGCGGCGTCCATGCCGGGCGCAAATACGGCTTCGAGGAGGCCACCACCGACACGGACAGCGTCTTTGCCGATGCCGGGGTGAACGCGGTGGTCATTAGCACCCGCCACGACAGCCACGCCGCCTTGGTGTGCCAAGCCTTGGCGGCGGGCAAGTCGGTGTTCGTGGAAAAGCCGCTGTGCCTGGGCCTGGAAGAACTGGACGCCATCGAAGCGGCGTATGCGCGGGCGGCGGAACAAGGCCAGGCTCCTTTGCTGATGGTGGGCTTCAACCGCCGGTTCGCGCCGCAGGTGCGCAAGATCAAGGCATTGTTGGCGGGCGTGCAGGGGCCGAAGTCCTTCGTGATGACAGTGAACGCCGGGGCCATCCCGGCCAGCCATTGGACCCAGGACCGCGCCGTCGGCGGCGGGCGCATTGTCGGCGAAGCCTGCCATTTCATCGACCTGCTGCGCCATCTGGCCGGGTCGGCGATCAGCAGCCATCACAGCACGTTCATGGAATCGGCCAACGCCGACACGGCGAGCATCCAACTAGGCTTCGCCGACGGCTCCATCGGCACGATCCATTATTTTGCCAACGGCAGCAAGGCGTTCCCCAAGGAGCGGCTGGAAGTCTTCGCCGCCGGGCGGGTGCTGCAATTGGACAATTTCCGCAAGCTCCAAGGCTTTGGCTGGCCCGGCTTCGACAAGCTGAATCTATGGCGGCAGGACAAGGGCCAAAAGGACTGCGCGGCGGCATTTGTGCGGGCGCTGGAACAAGGCGGCGAGCCGCCGATTCCGCTTGCCGAGTTGCTGGAAGTGGGCCGGGTCACCCTCTTGTCGGCCCAGCCATGAGCGTGGCGCGTTATTGGCACACCCTGCGCCATTTGCGCCCGGTGCAGTTTTACGGGCGGCTGTGGTTCCGGCTGGCGCGGCCGAGGCCGGATCTGCGGCCCGCGCCGCCGCGTCGGGCTTTGGCCGACGGCTGGGTTTTGCCTGCGCGCAGGGAGGCGAGCTTGGCCGGGGCGGAGCGTTTTCGCTTGTTGAACGAGGTTCATGACCTAGCCGATTGCGGCTGGGACGGCCCGGGACCGGAAAAGCTGTGGCGCTACAACCAGCATTATTTCGACGATCTGAACGCGCAGGACGCCGACGCCCGCCAAGACTGGCACCGCGCCCTGCTGTCGCGCTGGGCGCGGGACAATCCCCCGGCGCAAGGCGTGGGCTGGGAGCCGTATCCCACATCCCTGCGCATCGTCAATTGGGTGAAATGGGCGCTGGCCGGCCACACGCTGCCGCCGGCAAGCCTGGAAAGCCTCGCCGTGCAATCGCGTTGGCTGGCGCGGCGGCTGGAAATCCATTTGCTCGGCAACCATTTGTTTGCCAATGCCAAAGCCTTGGTGTTCGCCGGGCTGTTTTTCCAGGGGCCGGAGGCGCAGGCTTGGTTGGAACGGGGAATGGGCATCCTGGCCCGCGAGGTGCCGGAGCAAATCTTGCCGGACGGCGGGCATTTCGAGCGCAGCACGCTTTACCATGCGCTGGCGCTGGAAGACATGCTGGACCTGTGCAATCTGGCGGCGGTGTTCGCGCCGGCGCTGCCGCCGCGCTGGCGGGCCGAGATCGAAGGCTGGCGCGGGCGCGTCGTTGCCATGCGGGCTTGGCTGCTGGCGATGTGCCACCCGGACGGGGACATCAGCCTGTTCAACGACGCGGCGCTGGGCATCGCGCCGACGCCGGCGGAATTGCTGCGCTATGCCGAGGCGCTGGGCTTCGCCCCGGCCTTGCCCGTGGCGGCAGGGGCCACGCATCTGGCCGACAGCGGCTATGTGCGGCTGGCCCTGGGGCCGGCGGTGGCTTTGCTGGATGTCGCGCCGGTGGGGCCGGACTACCTGCCCGGCCATGCCCATGCCGACACCTTGTCGTTTGAGCTTTCAGCGTTCGGCCAGCGGGTCTTGGTGAATGCCGGCACCTCCTGCTACGGCCTGGGGCCGGAGCGCCAGCGCCAGCGCGGCACGGCGGCGCATAACACGGTGCTGGTGGACGGCCAGGACTCCTCCGAAGTGTGGGCGGGGTTTCGGGTGGCGCGGCGGGCGCGGCCGGTCGGGTTGGCGCTGGAGGCCGGGCCGGACAGCCTCGCGGTCTGCTGCGGCCACGATGGCTACCGCCGCCTGCCCGGCCAGCCGGAACACTGGCGCGAATGGCGGCTGGAGGCCGGTTCTTTGCTCGTCGAAGACCGGGTGTCCGGCGCTTTCGGCGACGCGCAGGCGCGTTTCCACCTGCATCCGGCGGTGGCGGCTGAGGTGTCGGAGCCCGGCACCGCCGGACGGCTGCGCTTGGCGGACGGGCATTGCCTGGATTGGCGGGCCGGGCGCGGCACCGTGTCGGTGGAGGCCAGCACCTACCACCCGCGCTTCGGCGTCGCCGAGCCTAGCCAGTGTTTGGTTTTGCGTTTGCAGGATGCGGAGAGCCGCATCCGTTTTACCTGGGACTGACATGCACATCTTGTTTTTGACGGATAATTTTCCGCCCGAAGTCAACGCGCCGGCTTCGCGCACCTTCGAGCATTGCCAGGAGTGGGTGAAGGCGGGCCGGCAGGTGACGGTAATCACTTGCGCGCCGAATTTTCCCAAGGGCGAGGTCTACCCCGGCTACCGCAACACGCTGTGGCAAAGCGAGGAGATGGCGGGGATCCGGGTCATCCGCGTCTGGTCTTACATGGTGGCCAACGAGGGTTTTTTGAAGCGCATCCTGGATTACCAAAGCTTCATGGTGGCCGCGACCCTGGCCGCGCTGTTCGTCCGCCGCGTGGATGTGGTGGTTGGCACCTCCCCGCAGTTCTTCACCGTCTGCGCGGCCTGGGTGGTCAGCGTACTCAAGCGGATTCCGTTTGTGTTTGAGTTGCGGGATCTGTGGCCGGAGCAAATCGTCACCGTCGGGGCGATGCGGGATTCCGCGGCCATCCGCTGGCTGGAAAAGCTGGAGATGTTCTTGTACCGCAAAGCGGCGCTGATTGTCGCGGTGACCCAGGCTTTCCGCGACAAGCTGATCGAGCGCGGCATCGACGGCGGCAAGATCGGCGTGGTGACCAACGGCGTGGACATGTCGCGCTTCCAAGCCATGCCGAAAGATCCGGAGCTGCTGCGGCAACTGGGCCTGGAGGGCAAGTTTGTCGGCGGCTATGTCGGCACCCACGGCCTCAACCAACATCTGGAAACCCTGCTGGACGCGGCGGAGGCGCTAGGCGCGGAGGGGCTGGGCGCGGATTTCCATTTTGTTTTGCTAGGGGACGGCGCGCGCAAGGCGGCGCTCAAGGAAGACGCCCGGCGGCGCGGCCTCACGAATGTCACTTTCATTGATTCCGTGCCGAAAGAGGAAGTGCCGCGCTACTGGTCTTTGCTGGACGTGGCGATTATCCATTTGGGGAAGGCGGATCTGTACACGCGGATGATCCCGTCCAAATTGTTTGAATGCATGGGCATGGGCTTGCCGGTGCTGCACGGCGTCGCGGGCGAATCGGCGGACATCGTGCGCGCGGAGAATATGGGCATTGTGTTCGAGGCGGAGAATGCCGGCCAAATAGTGGAGCAGATGAAGGCGCTGCGCGAAGACCGGGAAGTCTGTGAAACCTACCGGGCCAACAGCCTGGCCGCAGCGAAGAAATACGACCGCGCCGCCCTGGCGATGAACATGCTGGGCTTGCTCGACAAACTGTCTAGGAGGTGATTCATGAGCGCCAAACCCGAACCGAAAGAAGCGTTTCCGTACAAGCCGCCCACCGAGGAGATCAAGGAACAATACCGGCATATCTTCGCCTTGGACAAGCCCCTGCCTGACCGCTTGCCGAAAGTGATATTCGACAAAGCCGTGGCGGCGGTGTTACTTCTGCTGGCCGCGCCGGTGTTGCTGTTGCTCAAGTTGGCCTATCTCATCGAGGGCTGGTTGATACCCGCCAACCAAGGCCCGATGTTTTTTAGCTATAACGCGGTCAGCGCGGGCAAGGTTTTCCCCAAATATAAAATCCGCCTCATCAAAACCGCCTACATCGACCCGGAAGGCGCGGCGCGGGGCGACTGGCATGCGTATTCGGCGGAATGGACGCCGGACAGCCGGACCTATGTGGGCCGGTTTGTCAAAAAGTTTTATTTGGACGAGCTGCCGCAGTTTTACAATATCCTGCGCGGCGACATGAGCGTGGTCGGCCCCAGGCCGCTGGCCGAGCATCATTACCAGCGGGATTTGGACCAGGGCAATGTCACCCGTTTTCTCATCAAAGGCGGGCTGCTGGGGCTGGGGCATATCATGAAAGGCACGCCGGAAATGGGCAACCCGAAGTATGAGTATGAGTATATTGACCAGTATATCAAGCTTTCGCCGCTGGGTTTGCTGTGGCTGGACCTGAAGATCATCGGCAAGGGGATCAAGGTCGTCCTTCAAGGCAAGGGCTTGTGATTCATGCCCGCCAATAGCAAGACCGGCAATTCCTCCGCCCGCAGGTCCAGCGCTTGGCCCTGCCCGCCCCCGCCGCTGTGCCAGATGAAATAATCCGTCCGCCCGTCGCCAAAGCCCTGTTCCGCGTACACCTCCGGCATGATGGGGACATGGTCGCCATACCAGCATAGCCAGCCCGCGCGTGGACTCTCCTCCAACGCCGTTTGGATCTCCGCCAGCATCCGGCCGGCGTTCTCCAGATGGCGCAGATAGATGCTTAGGCCGTCGAAGCCTTTGGGCGGGGGGCGGGCATATAGCCGGGCTGCGTCGCCGGAGGCCACGGACTCCCAATGCAAAGGGCCGTGGTTTTCCATGGTGATGGCGAAGACAAACAACGGCCCCGCCGCCTCCGCCAACAGCTTCCGCACGGCGCGCCCGACTGAGGCGTCGCCGACATAAGGCCCGCAATAGTCATCGTTGGAAAATGCGTCTATGCCGACAAACTCGTCAAAGCCCATCTCGGGATAAACCCGGTCGCGGCGGTAGAAGCTCGGCCAGTAGGGATGCACGCAGACCGTCCGGTAGCCCCGCGCCTTCAAATAACTGGCCAGCGTGGGAATGCCCTGGCCCGCCAGTGTGCGGTAGGGGTTGAAGCGATGGACGCCCAGATCTTGCGGGCTGAGGCCGGACAGGAACGCAAACTCGGTGCGCACCGTGTTGGCACCCCAGGCTGGCACGGTGAGCAGGCCTTGCCAGAGGGCGGTTTGGCGGATGCGGTCGAAAGCCGCCGTCACGCCGGGGGCGATGTCCGGGCATAGCCGCCGGGCGTCGAAAAACGATTCGCTCTGCACCACGACACAATCGGGCCGCGCCGCCGACTCTCCTCTGGTTTCTGTGATAAACGGGCTGTTGTCGGCGCCGGGGATAGGCCCGCGCTCGGCGAGGCCGTATTCCCACAGATAGCCCAAGAATCCCAGTGCTTGCAGATCCGCCGACGGGTCGAAGCTCAGGCCGGGTCTAGGTTGGCGGGCCGCGAAGCCCAGCAGGCCCGTCCCGGCAGCGGCCAGCAGGGCCAGCCTGGCCAGGGCCGGCCCCCAGCCGCCGCGTTCGGCCAGGCTGGGTTCCGCCGCCATGCCGACATAGACCGCCAAGGCAAACGCCGCCAGCCCCGCCAGGGCTTTCCCCACGCCAAAGAACGGCAGGTATAGCCGGGGGTGGCGGACGAGGTCGGTGAAATATTCAAAATCTTGGAACAGGAACGGCTCGCGCAGCATCTTCGCCTTGACGTTGCTCACCACCACGAGCAAGAGCAAGGTGGACAAGGCCGCCACCGCGCCGAAAAAAGCGCGTTGGAACAGGACTAGCTCCAGCGCGTAGGCCAGCAGGCACAACCCGACATGCGCCGCCCAAGCCGTGGCGGGCCGGCCTTGCAGGCGCGGGCGGGGAATCAGCAAGGCTTCCAGCAAAAGCGAACCAAGCAGGACCAGCCCCAGCCCGGCGGCGAAGGGCATCCAGAAATCAGCCGCCATAGCCCAGCCGCCGGACGAACCATTGCGCGAGGGCGGGATGGATCACCGCCAGCAGCCAGGTGCCGAGGTTGAGCGGGAAGGGGAAGCTGATGCGTGCCTGGTTGCGCGCCAAGCCACGGCGGATCGTCCGCGCCGCCCGCTGTGGCGTCCACAAAAACGGCTTCGGCCCCGGCATCGCCCGGCACATCGCCGATTCGACATAGCCGGGCAAGATCACGTTGACCTCGACGCCCTCCGCCGCCAGCCAGCCGCGCAGCGCCTCGCCGTAAGCCTTGAGCGCCGCCTTGCTGGCGCAGTAGCTGGGCGTCACCGGCAGGCCGAACCAAGCCGCCAGCGAACTGACCAGGGCAATTTGCCCCCTGCCCCGCCGCCTCATGCCCGGCAGCACGGCGTGGACCAAGGCCATGGTCGAGCGCAGGTTGACGGCGAGCAGCGCCTCCACCTCTTCCCAGCTCTCCCCTGCCCCGTCCGGCCCGATGTCGATGTTCAGGCCGGCATTGGCGATCAACAAGTCCACAGGCTCTGCGGCATTCAACTCGCGCAGCCAGCCATCCAGCGCGGCGGCGTCGCTCAAGTCGAGGATTTGCGTCCGCACTTGCGCGCCTTGGCTCCGGCACAGGCCCGCCACTTCGGCCAGCCGCGCCGCGTCGCGGCCTTGCAGGACGAGCGTGACCCCCGGCGCGGCGTAGGCCCCGGCCAAGGCCGCGCCTATCGCGCCGGTCGCGCCGGTAATCAGCACGGAAGCGGGAGCGTTCATAGCAGTTCCTCCAGGGGGGAGCGGTCCGCTTCGAGGAAGCGGCGGCTGTTGTCCACCGCCAGCGCGATGCCCCGGCGGCAATAAAATCCGCCGTTGACTTGGGTGGCGTGGACAACCGTGTTGCGGAAACGGCGGAACAGTTCCCGGTCCGGCGGAGGCCGGGCCGTCCAGAACGCATCCAGTGGGCCTTGGAAACACAGGCCCGGCAAGTTGTAAATCGGATCGCTTAGGGTGATGGTCGGGCAGCCAAACCCCAAGGCCACCGCCCCCACCGTGCTGTTCACCGTCACCATCCCCAGCGCGTGGCGCAAGATTAGCTCCAGATCCCCGGTTTCCAGGTACTCCACCCGCCCCGCCAGGCCGAAGCGCGTGGTGAGTTCGCGGATGGTTTGGGGATAGTCCACCAGGCCCATGTCCAGCGGGTGGTTTTTGATAAGCAGCTTGGCGTCCGCCGGGGCGTGGCGGGCGAAGGACTCCATGGCGAACGCCATCACCCCGCCCATGCCGTCGAAGCGCGAGTGGTCGCGGATTTGGGCGTCGCTGTTCAACTGCAAGGGCAGCAAAAAGAACGGCGCCGCTTGGCGGACCAGCGCGTTGATCCGCGCCTCGTCGCGGGGCCGGTGGAAAGGCAGCGCGGCAAAGCGGCGGGCGTAGCCGGCGTATTCCACCGGGGCATCGACCGGCGCGTGGGTGCGGTAGCCGGGGAAGGCGAGCGGATTGGCCGCGCCGGCCGCGTGGTAGGCGATGTCGTGGACGGCGCGGATCCAAAACGGCGAGCGGAACGGCACGGCGGCGACGGCGTCCGGCAGGCGTCCGCCGACTTCGCGGAACCAGTCCGGGTCGCGGGGCAGCAGGGAATGGCCGTTCACCCCTTCGCGCTCCAGCGTCACCCAATGCGGGCGGAAATAGCCTTCCTCGAACACATGGGTGCGGATGCCGTAACGCTCCGCCCGCTCGACGGCGGGCCGGTGGACCGGGCGGCGGTCGCCGAACAGCACTTGGTCGGTGATGCCTAAGCGGCGGTATTGCGCGTCGAGGAATTCGGGCAGATCCTCGACGCCGCCCCGAAAACCCAGGGCCGGGCGCGGCCACCAATAGGCGGTGTCGCCGCCGTTGAAATTGACCTTGGCGACTTGGTGGCCGTCGGCGCTTAGGCGGTCGGCGAGCCGGGCGAAAAACGGGGAACAGACCCCTTGCAGAAATAAAAACGAACGTTTGCTCACCGGACTCCCACCACTTGGCGCAACACCAGCCTAAACAGTTTCCGCCACCATGGCGTTTGGCCCGCGTCCCTAGCCCGCCAGGCCAGCAACTCGTCCAGCGCCTGCTCGGGGGTGATGGGCCTGCCGTCGGCGCGGCCCATGTAACGGGGATATACAATCAGCGCCCCGGCCACCAGCTCGTCCAGCGCCAAGCGCCGGCGGCGGCGCGGCAGGGGCATCTGGTCGGCGGTCAAGCCCCAGCCCGCGTAAAACGGCTGGCCGTGGCAGGTGACGGGCTTGCCGCGCAGCAAGGCCTCGAAGCCGGCCAGCGAGGTGAGGACGTGGACCGCGTCCACCGCGTCCAGCAATTCGCCCATGGCGGCGTCCGTCACCTGCTCGTCGCACCAGGCCAGGGCTTGCTCCTCGCCTTCGCCCCGCGCCCGCAGGCCGGCCAGCACGTCGGGATGGGGCTTGTAGACCACATGGGCGTCCGGGTTTGCCTCGCGCACCGCCCGCAGCAAGCCTAGGTTCGTGCGCAGGCCGGGCGCGCCGTAGCGCAGCGAGGCGTCGCTTTCCACTTGGCCCGGCACCAAGACCACGCGCTTGCCGCCGGCGGGCCGTTGCCAAGCCGCCCGGCCCACGTTGTATTTGGTTAGCCCGCTGGTGACGATGCGCGCGCGCAAGGATCTGGCCCGCTCCAGCATCTCGGGGGGGAAGTCCGCGGTTGCCAGCAGGTGCTCCAGGTCGGAGGGCCGCGTGGCGTCGTAGTAAATCCCCCGGCTGTCGCCGACCCAGGAGACCGGGCGGATCAAATCCGCGCCCAGCCCCACCGAGCGCAGGAAGCCGTCTTCCAGGCGGATCAGCTTGACGCCTTCGGCCAGCGCGCCGGGGATGGGCTTCAAGCCCCACACGGCCAGCGTGGCGCCGACCGGCACCTGCGACGCGCTGTCCACAAAGGCCACCGTCGCGCCGGTGAAAAAATTCCGCACCACGGGCCGCTTCCACGACGAAAAGCCGCAGGCGTAAACCGCCGGACCCTCCACCGCCTTAGCTTGGCGCATCCAGCCGTTCCAAAAATTCATCGACGATGGCGAAATGCCCGTCCCAGGTGGGGGGCTGGAAACCTGCCAGCCGCCGCAACTGCGCCGCCCGCTGCGGGCTGCCGGGCTGGGCGTAGGCCATTATCGCCGCGCCCCAGCCCTTGCCGTCCAGGGGGTCCAGGTATTCGGGCACGTCCCCGGCGATTTCGCGGAAGGCCGGCAAGTCGCTGGCGATGGCTGGCACGCCCAAGGCCAGGGCCTCCGCCAAGGGCAGGCCGTAGCCTTCGGCGAAAGACGGGAACAGCAAGGCTTGGGCGTGGCGTAGATAATCCGCCAGTTCCGCGTCCGCGCAGCGCGGAATCTCGCTGACAACGCCGCGCAGGGCCGCGCAGCGCTCCAGTAGATCCACGGCGTTTTCGCACTCCCAGCCGCGCTGGCCGATGACCAGGAGCCTAGGCGCGGCTTCGCCCAGCCGCTCCACCAAATGTCGCCAGAGTTGGAGCAGGAGGAGATGGTTCTTGCGCGGCTCGATGGTGCCTAGCGCCACGAAATACGGCGGCGCGGCCGGCGCGGCGGCGGCCGGCGGCGCGGCTTCCAGCCCCGGCGCGAGCAAGGCCACGACCGCGGGCGGCATGGCCTTGCCGCTGGCGCGGGCGTAGTCGGCAAGCCCGTCCAGCGTGGCCTGCGAGTTGGCGATGATGCCGTCGGCCAAATCCAGCACGTTGTCCATCCGCCGGGCGTGGCGGACATGCTCGCCAGGGCGGCAGTATTCCGGGTGCGTGATAGGGATCAGGTCGTGGACGAAAAACAGCGGCCTCACCCCCTGCCGCTTGAGCAGGGCCGGGTAGCCGGGCTGTTCGAGGCCGCTGTGGCCGGTGTTGAACAGGAACTGGCCGACGCCCTTGCGCCCTTGCCAGCCGCTGGCCGCGCCCTTGGCGAGCAGCAGCCAAGCGGAGTGGCGGAAGCGTTCCTCCGGGGACAGCAACATGTGGAAAATCTGGCCGGATTCGCGGGGCGGCAGCACGAAGCTTTGCCCGGCCCAGCGCGCCACCGCCCGCGCCCGCAGGCCGTAATGCCGCAAATAGGCCAGGCTGACCCGGTCCACCCCGGTCGGCAGCCGCCCCTTCATGAAGCGCCCGAGCAGGCGGGTCACGTCGATCAGGATTTCGCTCACAGGCGGGCCGGGGCCGTCATCTTGTCGTGGTTGGCGCGGATCAAGGCCGTGCGGCGTTGATGAGGCTCAAGGCCGGATAAACCGCCGTCATCACCAGGTTGAGGAATTTTTGCAGCTCCGCGCCCGAGGCGTTGGCGGCGTAGAGCACGTCCTTGTTTTGGATGGGGAAGGTCTGCGCGACGAAGAAAGTCGCGGGGTCTTTCAGGTTGACCCGGTAGACGACCGGAACCTTCCCGTCGGGGGTTCGGGCGGGCGGCTTTTTCCACGGCAGCGCGTCGGGATCCTCCAGGCGGAAGATGTACAGCCCGCTGGCGTCGGCCCGCGTGTCCTGCAGGCCGCCGACCCTGGCCAGCGCCTGGGCCAGGGAAATGCCCTGGGCCTCGAAGCTGACCTCGTCGTTCTTGCCGGTCGCGCCGAGGACGGTGAAGCTCAACGATTGGTACAGCGCGGTCACCACATCCCCCGGCTGCAACAGGATGTTTTGCCTGGGATCTTGGATGACGGCGCTCAACGGCATGATATGGAGCTGGTCCCCGCGGGTGATTTGCAGGGCTGTGCGGTTGACGGACTGGCTGACCTGGCCGCTGGCCCCGCCGCCCAGTTGGCGCAAGCCGCCCGCCGCCGCCAACGCGTCCAGCACGCGCTCCCCGCGCGCCGTCAGCGGCATGCGCAGGCTGTTGGTCACGTCGCCGATCACCGTCACGTTCGAGGTGTTGTTGGCGGTCACCCGCAGCAGCACTTGCGGTTGGTTGGCCTTGCCTTGCAGGCGCTGCACGATGTCGGCCTCGATTTGCTGCGGATTGCGGCCGGCAATCGGCACTTGCCCCGCGAAAGGAATATTGATCGTCCCCGCGCCGTTCACCATTTGCTCGGGAAACGCGGTGACCCGCGTCGTGGCCGGCCCCTGCGCGACGCCCGCGGTGGCGGCGCCGAACAGCATGGCGGGGGGGGCTTCCCAGATTGAAACTTCGACGACATCGCCGGGCCGGATGACGTAACCCGGCCGGGTTTCCGCCCCTAGCGTGTCCGAAAACAAATTTTTCTTCTGCCCGGCGAGCAGCCTCCTGGCCACCTCGTCGTTGACGTCCACGATCTGGATGGCGGTGTCCCCCGGGTTTTCCTGCATCTCCTGCATCAGCGCGCGGTTCGGGCCTGACGAGGGCAGCCAGGAGGTGGAGGAGACCCAACTGGAAATGGCCGTGCAGCCGGAAACCAGCAAAACCCCCGCCAGCGCCGCCGCGCCGGTCGCGAGTCGGATTGATAAATTAGCCTTGCTCATTCGATGTTTCCAGAAGAATTGTGGATCAACACTGGGAAAGCGCGTGGCGGTACACCGCCACCGTCTTTTCGACGCATTGGTCCCAAGTATAGTCGCCGGCCTGCCGCAAGCCCGCCGTTTGCGCGTAAGAGCGCCATGCCTCGTCGGCCAGGCCCTTGAGGATGCCTTCCAGCAACGCCTCGTGATCGTCCGGCGCCACCAGCCAGGCCGAGCCGCCAGCCACCTCCGGCAGGGAAGAGCAATTGGAGGCGACGACCGGCACTCCGCAGGCCATGGCCTCCAGCACGGGCAAGCCAAACCCCTCGTAAATGGACGGGTAGACAAACAGCCTTGCCCCGGCGTAAAGTGAAGGAAGATCTTTCTCCGCGACAAATCCGAGAGGGCGCAGCCAGCCTTCCCCGGCGGCGCGCTCGATGTCTTGGCGCAGCGCGTCGTTGCGCCAGCCCGCCGCCCCGGCCAGGACCAGGGGGTATTGTCCCCGCAATGCCGCCGGCAAGCCACGGTAGGCGCGCAGCAGGCAGTCTATTTTTTTCCTAGGCTCCAACGTCGAGACGCACAGCGCATAGCCGCCGGGTGTCAGCTGGTGGCCTGCCAGCGCGGCCGCCAGAGCCTGCCCGTCCGGCGCGGCGTTGAAAGCGGAGGAGACGCCCAGCGGGACGGCGGTGATTTTTTCTGCAGGCCAGCCCAAAAAATCCATCACTTCGCGGCGGATGGCCTCGCAATCGGTAATCAAGTGGGTGGCCCGGTCCATGGAGCGTTTGAATTCCTGCTCGAAATGGCGGATTCGCTCGGCGGGGTGGGTTTCCGGGAATTTGAAGACCGACAGGTCATGCACCGTCGCCACGCCGATGTCCGCGCATGGCGGGATAAAATAATTCGGGCCGTGGAACACCTGTCCGCGGCAACTGTGTTCCATCAACCGCCGCCGCAGCCAGCGGGGGGCGGTGGGCAAGGGCCAACGCCGCTTGGCGGCGGGCTTGGCGCCGCCGGACAGCAAGCGCCCCGGATCCTCGATCCAGCGCCCGTTCAGGTAATAGCGGACCGCGTCCTCCCCCAGAACCAAGGGCAGGCGCGAGGCGAGTTCCCACGAATAGCGGCCGATGCCGGTCAACGCCGGCGCCAGGGCCTCCACCGAAAGAATCACCTTCAAAGCGGCGTCTCGACCATCCAGCGCAGGGTCTCCTCCAGCGGGATGTCCGCCACCGCGCCCACTTCCGCATGCAGGCGGGCCGGGTTTCCCGTCAATTGCTTGACCTCGCTGGCCCGCACAAACGCCGGGTTGACCCGCACCTCGAAGTCATGGCCTGAAATGGCGCGGACCTTGTCCAGCGCCCATTGCAGGGTGTGGGCTTGGCCCGAGCAGATATTGAAGGTCTTGCCCACGGCCCCCGGCGTTTCAAGCAAGCGGCGGTAATACTGCACCACCGTGCGGACATCGGAGAAGTCCCTGGCCACGTCCAGGTTGCCGAGTTCGATGACCGGCGCCCGCCGCCGCGCATGGTCGACGATCTTTGGCAGCAAAAAGTTCGCGCTCTGGCCGACCCCGGTGTAGTTGAACGGCCGGGCGACGATGATCGGCAGGCGCTCGGCGTACAAACGGGCGACGAACTCCATCGCCAGCTTGCTGACCGCGTAATCGTTGGCCGGGGCCGGCGGCGTCATCTCGTCGAGCACCCCGCCGGCCGCATTGCCGTACACATTCGCGCTGCTGGCCAGCAACACGGCCTGCGGAGCTTTGTCCGTGCGGGCCAGGGCTTCCAGCAGGCAGCGTGAACCGAGCAAATTGGCGCGGTAAATCGCCTCCACATCCCCGTGCGCCACGAACGAGATGGCCGCCAAGTGCGCCACCACGTCCGGTTGCGTTTCCCTCAGCACGGCGGCCAAGCCTTCCGCATCGTTCAAATCGCAGGCATGGACCGACGCCGCGCCGGGAATCTCCGCCGCCTGCGGCCGGTGCGACAGGCCGACCACCTCATACCCCGCCCGGCCCAATTCGGCGGCCAGATAGCGGCCGGTGAATCCTGCGACACCGGTGATCAGCACTTTTGGCATAATCAGATCCCTCCAGGAATTTGCAACAGTCGATTTTCGGGCTTCAGAACGAAGCCCCTGCTTGGTTGCGGCGTAAATCCGCCTCCACCATCATCGCGCACAACTCTTCGAGAGTGGTCTTCGGCTCCCAGCCCAGCACACGCTTGGCTTTTTCGGGATTGCCAATCAGCAGCTCGACCTCCGCCGGACGGTAGAACGCCGGGTTGATCCGCACGACGGTCTTGCCGGTTTTTTTGTCGATGCCGGTCTCGTTTTCCGCCTCGCCCTCCCAGGCCAAGTCGAAGCCCGCGCCCTTGCCGGCCATGCTGACAAAGTCCCGCACGGTTTCCGTGCGGTTGGTGGCCAGCACATAAGTGTCCGGCGCGTCGGCCTGCAACATCCGCCACATGCCTTCCACATATTCCTTGGCGAAGCCCCAATCCCGCTTCGCATCCAGGTTGCCCAGCTCCAGCACGTCCAGCTTGCCGAGGCGGATCTTGGCCATGCTGTCGGTGATCTTGCGCGTCACGAACTCGCGCCCGCGCAGCGGCGACTCGTGGTTGAACAAAATCCCGCTGCACCCAAAAATGTCGTAGCTCTCGCGGTAGTTCACGGTGATCCAATGCGCGTACAGCTTGGCCACGCCGTAGGGGCTGCGCGGGTAGAACGGCGTGTCTTCCGCCTGCGGGATGGCCTGCACCTTGCCGAACATCTCCGAGGTGCTGGCCTGGTAAAAGCGGATGGCCGGGTTGACGATGCGGATCGCCTCCAGCAAGTGCAGCGGCCCGATGCCGGAGATTTCCGCCGTGGTGATCGGCTGGTCGAAGGAGACGCCGACGAAGCTCTGCGCCGCGAGGTTGTACACCTCCGTGGCGCCGGTCGTTTGCAGCAGCCGTATGCTGGAGCTTAAGTCGGTCAGGTCGTACTCCACCAGATGCAGGTTGGGGTGCTGGGCCACCCCCAACTCCTCAATCCGCCAGAAATTGGTCGAGCTGGCGCGGCGGTAGGTGCCGTAGACGGTGTAGCCCTTGCCCAAAAGGAGTTCGGCGAGATAAGCGCCGTCTTGGCCGGTGATGCCGGTGATGATTGCGGTTTTCATTTTTTCCACCAGGGTTTTGTTGGTTAAATGCCTACAATTGAAACTGCTTTGATTTGGATGCCTGCTGTGGCGCCAAGCCAAGCCAACGCTTAGGCTATGCAAAACGCCTCTGCGCTGCTAAGCACAATATTTTCAATCTCGACCGGCTCGTAACGGTCCACTACAGGTGGCTGGAATAAAAAGCCAAAGAATGGCGAATCGGCAAGACGAATAAGTTTTATAGATTGCAGGTCTTCATCTGAAAGAATAGGCTTGAGTATGTCTTGCAGCGGAATGAACACCGCAGCTTTTTGAGAGAACATGTATGCCCCATACCAAGTAAATTCGTAGGGCATGAATTTAATGATGTCAGAAATTTTGGCGAAGTTTTTGTGCTTCAGGAAAAGCATCATATCACGGATTGCAAGGGATGAAAAACAATTGAAGCTATGGTTGTAGAAATGTGTCACATCGGAGCTATTTTCCATGATCGCGTCGATTTCATCGAAAGCAACCACTAAATCGCTTAGAACGCCATTAAGCCAGCCTTTTTCCCCTGCATATTGCTCCGCTCTTGATTGCCTGGAGGTTCTCACCGCATAGGTTCTTGATAGCCCGGAGCCATCCATAAAAATTGCCAATGGGTCGAACTTTCTTGCAAACATAGTCGCAGAGTCAAGGGTGACATAATATTTCGATAAATTGGTGTATGCGAACCCCAGCTTGACGATTTGCTGGATCTCCCAGCCGCCCATGTTGCTAATATCAGACGCAGTGACTCCCGCAGCAGAAAGTATTTCCTCTTCGGGAAGGACATTCGGCTCATGGCGGATTTTTCCAGAGTCCGCCGCCGCTTTGAAAATGTGTTGGAAGGCTGCGACATCGGCGCTGGGAACGATGAGATAAAATTCAAAATCACCTATCACTTGACGTTCGTAGCTGGAAAACAAAGCCGAGCCTACTGGCGATGGCGGGATGTTTTCCATGCCCCCGCGTAGCCGAGGCACCGGGCGGGTTCCCAAAGGGAACCTGCAAGGTGCAACGAACGGCGTAGAGTCATTGTGGTAGCCATGGGACGATGCGAGCGCAGCGAAGTATCGTTCCTTGGCGGACGCAGGACGGCGCGGGCCGCCCGCAGGGCAAAGTAGTGCCTTGGCGGGAGCTGAAACCTGTTGGAACAGGTTTCAGACTCGACCGCCCGGCACTCCCTTTGGATGAGTATAAAATAAAACTCCAAGCCAAATCTTTTTTATAACTCTTATTTACGAAGGCGATGTTGCTTTTATACTGGTTTTCATCCCCTTCTTTAATCACGGTGTCTCCCTCTGGCGTGGAGGCATCTATATTCTGGCTTGTGTCATCGTCATTGCGTGGCATTCTGTTGTCTCCAGATAATGAATAGATGGTGCTATTGTTGTGTTTTTGTGAGATTCAAACAGCCCAATCCAGTGCTTCGCTGATCCTGTGGATTGTCACTATTATGTCTTGGGAAAAACCTATCCTGAAACCCTATCCGCCCCAGGCCTTGGGGCGGCTTTCTGCACTTTGTCGTGCCAGGAGCCCTGCGCTAACCGCGGCTAGGCCAGCTCTAGCCTGGGGCGGATTTCGACCATGGAAACTCGCACGTCGATGTTTCCATCGATCCATATTCTAATCTCAAGGTCGCTACAGGACACATCCAGCGATATTGGCAATGAGGCCAGGCAGCTCTCTTCGATGTATTCGCCAATCAACGATTTGGCCAGGATACGGCTTCCCCTGTCCACTGCGATGTCAACATGCGCCTCGCCCCCAGCGGATTTGCCTAGCGTACCCATGACTACCACGCGGTAGTCGCCTACTGGCAAGGCGAGATAAGGGCCGAAAAGCAAGTACCCCGGTTGGTTGGTGCTGACGATATCACGCCCGACGCGCTTGCCCACTTGCGTGCATAAGCGGCCGTCGCCGCCCCAATAGCGGTATGTGCCGTCCGGCACCCACTGCCCGTACCATCGGCCTGCCAAGATTGCGTCAAGCAATTGTTGTGTGCTTTGCTTCCAGGTCAGCCAAGGCATATCCACAGACTGTGGGGCGGAGCCGATTTCGTTTAATTTTAACCATTCCTCGACACTATTGGCTAGGGCGTCGGGGGAGGTTCCAGAGAAATAGAAAGCGTGCTGGCCCGCCACTTCGCGGAAAACAGGGATATTCCGGGCGATAATTGGCAACCTATGCTGCGCGGCCTCTATGAGGGGGAGTCCGTATCCCTCTCCGTAAGATGCCGCAATCAGGCACGATGAGCTCTCGTAAATTTTTTCCAGGTATTCATCGCTTATTCCTTCTAGCCAGAATAACCGGAGACCAAACTCGGGGTGTCGGTGAAATCTTTCTAGCAAAGCCTCCATCAACCAACCTTTTTTCCCAACGACTACAAGATTGACATCTATGCCATGATTCCACAAAAGCTCGAATGCTTCAAGTGCTTGTGTGTGTCCCTTGCGTGGCTCAATGGTTCCAACCATTAAAAAAGTGCAACGACTGTTTAAAGTGCCAATGACATTATTGGCATCCCCGGGGAAACCTGCGGTAGGGACCGATCCTGCCATATCCGCCCCCAGATGAAACCAGCCTACTTTGAGCGGACGCGCGCGCTTTAGGCCGAAGCGGATGAACCATTCGGCCAATTCATCCGCCACGGCCTGGGAAATGCAAAGCACGCCGTCCGCTTGCGACACGGTTTGCAGCCAGCTGGAAAATGTGGCAAAAGTCCCGTCCGGGAACGCATGGGGTAGCAAAATAGGAAGCAGGTCGTAAATGACGAAATATGCCCGAGCCCCATCGCGCCTAATTTGCTGATAAAAATCAGCGTTCTGGGGTACGATTTCGGGGTGCAAGTCCAACCCCAGAAAAACATCTCCTGGAAATACATCCACGGGTTCGTCCGCAAGCACGTGCTCAGGGCAGCTCAAGAAGCGCAAGGTGAATTGCCGGGCATAGCGATAGCCTTGGGAGGACCAAGAAGCGTAGACCGGCTCGACCCTAAATCCTTTGGGCGGGTTTGTGAGAAGTTCCATCAGCACGCTCCGCACCACCCGCTGGATGCCGGTTTTTAAGTCCACATGCACTAATGCGGAAACATCAATCAATAATTGCTTTTCTGATGATGGCGGGTAATTTTGGGCAATGCTCCGGGAAAGCGCAATCCACTCCGACGCTTCGGCAGGATGGTCTGCAGCCTTGGCGATTTCCCGGATTAAGCCATTTTTTCCGCTTTGCTCCAGTGCGTAATAATGCTCTATGGCTTGGGCGTACTGGGCTGCGCAGCGGTCGGGCGCGTGCCGGGCCAGGATTTCCTCGCGCGCCCGCTTGCTTAGGCTTCCACGCCGGTTATCGTCATTCCACAGCGCGTTAAGCGCAGCGCTTAGGTCGCCGTCGGCAAACTCATCTTGTAGCATCCATACCGCATCGTGCGGCAAGTGCGCCATGGAGCCGTTGGCGTTGGCAATAGTGGGCAGTCCGTAGTTCATGCAGTCCAATACCGCAGCGGAAGTTTCGCCTCCCGAAAAAGCGCGCAGTTGCACGGCAATATCTGCCGCTGCCAGGTATAAGCGGAATTGTGCGGCATCCGTCCAGCCGGTGATGGTTATGCGGTCGGCGCAGCCGCTTTCGTTGATGGAGGTCAGCAGTTTGTCGCGATAAGCCAGATCGTGGGCTTCCCCAACAAACACAAGCACGCAACGCTTATCTTTGCCGAGCGGCGACGACAGCCAGGCATTCAGCAAGCGGTGGTTCAGTTTGTTGGGGCCCAAGATGCCAAAGCTGCTGACGACAAATGCGTCTTTGTCCATGCCCAGGGATTGGCGGGCCTTGGCTTTCTTTTCGGCTACTGCGGGAACGCGGAGGAGCGGTATGACAGAGAACGCCTTGGCGGAAGCCTCGCCTAGCCATTGCCCGGCAAGTTGCTGCGCATATTTTGAATGCACGATGACCCCCACTGCGTTTTCAAGAATGGCCTTGTTGCAAGGGTATTTCCAGGCAAAATCCCAGACGTCGTCGGTGTGGAACCGCTCTTGCACCGCCATGTATCCGTGGGCGTGGTATAGCTCGCGAACCCATCCGCCTTGGTTGGCTCCGCTGCCGTCCATGTGGGCAGAAATTCCGCCCATAAAAAAATCGTGCAAGACAACGATGCCCGGCGCTTGGGCGTGCAAGCCGAACATGTGCTGGTGGAAGTGTGAATTGCCAAAATGGTAAAGTACGCGGTCATATAAATGGGTGCGCTTGGCAAACCAATTCGCGTCGCGCACTTGGCAATGCCTTTTGACCCAGGGGTCCGACACGGTTTCCTGGGCGACGATGACCTCGATGTCGTAAAAGCGTGACAAGCTCGGTATCAGCTCGGCGCTGTAATCCGAAATGCCGCTACGCTCGGGCGGCAACGGCGAGACATATGCCAGTTTCTTCCGCTGCGCGGGCAAGGCCGGCTGCAGCTTGGGTGCCGCGGCATGGAAGTTTTCAAAGGCGGCGATGGCTAATTTCGCGCTTTTGTCCCATGAAAACCGCCTTGCCTGCTCCAGCCCGTGTTGGGCCAACTGCGCACGAAAAGAATCGTCTGTCAGAACTTGGATAAGTTTTTTGGCAATCGACCTATCGTCGTGCGGGTCAAACAGCGCGTCTTCGCGCCCGACCACCTCCGGCAGGCTGGAGGTGTCAGAGGCTATGACCGCCGCGCCGCAAGCCATCGCTTCCAAGACGGGCAGGCCGAAGCCTTCGTGCCACGAGGGGAAAATAAACACTTTGCATAGGTGGTAAAGGGCAACTAGGTCATCTTCCGGAATAAACCCGGTCAGGACCACTTCGTGCTCGGCCAAGCCTTGCCGCCGGGCCAGGGTTTCCAATGCGTGGCGGGTCTCCGGCTGGAGCGGGCGGACGATGACCAGTTGATGCCCTTCGCGCAATGCCTGGGGAAGCAGCGCGTAGGCGCGGAGCAGTCCTTCAATGTTTTTGCGGGGATCGTCTCCGCCGGTATACATGACGAAAGGGCGCAATAAGCTATAGCGTTCGGCTATGCCGCGCCTCTTCTCCTCACAGATGTCGACGCACTGGAATTTGGCGTCGATGGACGTGCCGATGTTGGTGACGCGGTCTTGCGGGAAACCGATATAGTCGATGGCCTCTTGGCGCGAAGATTCAGAAATGGCTAACAGCAGATCCGATTTTTTGAGTTGCTGCAACTTGTCTTCATACCAAGATTCAGCCACGGGGTTGCTTAGGTATTCATGGCGGTAGAGCAGAGGAATCAAATCATAAAGGATGACCGCAGTGGGCGGGGCTGCGCCAAATGAGCCGATGCTGGTAAGCACGTCGTCGCACAGCCCTTCGAACAGGCTCATGACGCAGACGATGTCGGGCTGCAGGCTCGCTAGAAACGCTTCCCGGGTTAGTTCCGCCACTTTCGAGCGCCAAGTGTTTTTGGGGTCTATTTGAGACACTGGGCCGGCGGCGTGCCATACCCGAATGTTGTCTTGGGGCAAGATGTCGTCAAACGCCGAGCGAATCGGTTCGATGCTGTCTGGAAAAAGGCCGTTGAGGGCGATGATTACTTCGTGGGCGCCTTTGTTTTCGACCATCGCCCGCGCCAAAGACAGGCTGTAGCGGCCGATGCCCCGGTTTTTGCTGCCGCCTTGCGCCCCTTGCAAATCGATCACGATGCGCATCACTGGTTCCTCGCGTTCTCGGCGGCCACCGCCGATCTGAGTTTGAAGTAAATGTTTCTGCTGCTTGGCGTGAGCAGGCCTAGCCCTTCCGGTTCGGGAGATTGGGCAAGCGTTTGTGTCTGTTGGCTGATCAGTGCGCGCAAGTCTGAAAACGCGGTTTTTATCCAGTCGTTGAGTGTATCTAGCCCTTCTGGGGTGGGCGGCGGTGCTGGCGGAAAGGCTTCCGCGGCGGCAGGCGTTTGCGCCTGTTGGGCGGTCAGGCCGCGCAAGCCCGAAAGCGCGCTTTCCAGTTGGTTGAAGTGGCTGTCGTTTGCGTTGCCTAGCAGGAAAAGCTGGTTTTCGATGGCGCGCAGCTTGCGTTCGTTGGGGTGGTCGCTTTCCGTCCCGTAGGCCAGCCTGAACACCCAGCCGATCAAGGGCAGCCGCCCCCTCTGGTAGCGCCGGATGGCTTTGTCGATCCCCGGGAAAACGGCTGCGCGCGCTTTGCCTTTGCGTTGGAATTCCAGCCCTTCTGGCGAGAGGCGCAATGCCCGCATGACATGTTTTTTGGAGACGCCCTTGGCTAGCTGGTTGAGGAAATGTTCCCGTCCCTCGGGGTCGGGGTCGCGGCCTAGCAGCGTCTGGTAAGCGTCGCACAGGAAGCTTTCCGGCGAGCGGCGCAACTGCCCCAGAATATGGATTTTTGAGTGTCCCGCCCGCACCCGCCCCAGATAGTAATTCAGGCCTTCCGGGTCGGGGTCGCGGCTTAACAGCGTGCGGAAGGCGCAAAGGACAAAAGGCTGGTCATGGTATGACAAAAGTTCGTCCAGCGTGCGCGCGGCGGTGGCGGAGTTCGGGGGCGTGGCTTCTACGGGGGCTGTCATAAGCGGTCCAGTGGTTTCTTGTTGGGCGGTGGTTGCTTGCATGCTGGAAAGAGCGGCCAGGTCCGTGGCGGATGGCTGTGCCGGTTCCTTGGCAGGGGAGCGGATTATTTCCAGGCGGGCGGCAGGGGTCCGCCTACGCAGCGGGGATGTCAGGCGCCAGGCCAGCGAGGACTGCGTCGTGGTCAGCGTTTGCTGCGCCTCCGCGAGCGCATACCGTAGCCGCGCACTAGTGTTTTGTTCCGCCAGTATTTGGGCTTTGAGCTGGGCTTGGAAATTGCTGGCGGTCCGGTCCCGTTGAGCCTGCCGCAGGCTGAGTGCGCGTTCTTGCTCGGCGCGGGCGCTCGCCTGCCTGGCTTTTTCCTGCTCGGCCTGTCGCTGGGCCGCTAGCCGTTGTGCGGAAGATTCCCGCTCCTTTTGCAGTTGCCCGGCGAGGGCCTGCTCGCGCTCGGCGTGGCAGGCCGCCTGCCCGGCCTTTTCTTGCCCGGCCTGCCGCAGGGCCGCCCGCAATTGCTCGGCGAATTCTCGTTCGCGCCGCGCCCGCTCTTGCCCCAGGCGGCTGATCTCTCGACCCTGGCTGTTTTCCAGGGCGTCGAGCCTGGCGTTGAGCAGCAAGCAGAACGTGGCGCTGGCCGTGCCGTTCAAGGCGAATTGGTCGAAGACGTTCGGGCCTGCGCGGAACGCCGGGACGGTTTCCGTGTGCCGCTCCGAAACGTAGAAGCGGTTCAGCCCGTCGAAATAGGCCGCCGCATAGCCCCGGTCCAGGAGCCGCCGCTCCCAGGCGCCGTGGGTTTCGATCTGGGTGAGCGGCAGGGTGCTTTCCACCACCACGATCCAGGGCCGCGCCTCAGCTTGCGCCCAGCCTTCTAGCACTTCCCGTTCCAGCCCTTCGACGTCGATCTTCAGCCAGTGGATGTCGCGACCGCCCGCCAGGGCGAAAACGTCGGCCAGGGTGACGCAGGGGACGGCGACCTCCCTGGCTTCGAAGCCTTTTTCCCGGTGGCCGGCGGCTATGCCCGCGTTCGCCGTGGACAGGCCGGTTTCGGGAATTTCGTAAAGGGTGAGCGTGCCGTAGCGCGCCGCCAGGGCCGCCTGAAGGACGGTCTCGTCCGGTCGGTCTTGCCGCAGCAAGGCGGCGTAGTGGACCGTCGGTTCCACATGGAGGCCGCGCCAGCCATGCCCGTAAAAAAGCTTGCTGACCGAGTCGGCCACCGGGTGCTGTGCGCCTACGTCGATGTAGAAGCCGTCGGCGACATGTCCGAGCGCGCGCCAGAGCATCACGTCTTCAAAATTCTGGGCGTAGGAGGTGTACGTCACACCATGGCTTCCTGGATGGTCGCCGCACCCGGCACAAGCCGGGAGGAGGGCTGCTTGGCGCAGTCTCTGGCGAGCCCTAGGCCGTCAAGCAGTTGTTGCGCGCTCTCCTCCCAAAGGGGGGGCGGGTTGCCCCCGCCGCCCGGTGTCGGCCCGCGTCGGATCCCGGCGAGCCAGGGCTCCAGTGCCGTCGCCAAGCTTTGCGCACTGGCGCCCGAAAAGAAGGTGACGTTGCCGCCGGCGATTTCACGAAACACCGGGATGTCTCGTGCCAAGACGGGTTTTTGGTGGTGGGTGGCTTCAATCAGCGGCAGGCCAAAGCCCTCGGCCTCCGAGGCGACGACGACCCCGCAGGCGATGGCGTAGAAGACGCTGAGCGTTTCGTCGCTGGCGTCGTCCAGCCAATGCAGCCGCTCCTGGGTTTGTATGCGGGCGCGCAGCGCCTGTTGCAGTGCCTCGGTTTTCCAGCCGGGTTGGCCGATAATCGCTAGGTTGATGTCGAGCCCGCGCTGCCAAAGCAACTCGAAGGCTGCCAGCACCTGGCGGTGGCCTTTGCGGGGTTCGAGCGTGCCGACCATCAGCACGGTGGGGCGGCCGCCCAGGCGGTCCCTTTGCCTGTCGATGTCCGCCGACAAGCCCACGCTGGGCAGGCTGGCTTCGATGTCGGCCCCCAGCGGGATTGTGTGGATGGGCAGCGCGCCCGGGCTTAGGCCATAGCGGACGGCCAGCCAGTCGGCGAGTTCGGCCTTGACGCTGGCGGAGATGCAAACCGCGCTGTCGGCAAGGACGGCGATGGCCCTTAGCCAGCGGCGAAAGTTCCGGCTCGTCCTGGGGTAGAACCACTCTGGGTGCAGGACCGGGATCAGGTCGTAGACGACCACATGCACCGTCGCCCCCTGGCGCTTCCACCGCGCCAGCTCCCCTTGGTAGCGGGGCAGCAGGTGGGCCGCGAGGTCCAGCCCGAGGAATATGTCCCCCGGCCCCGCGCCGACGGGGGCGGCATCATTCTTGGGGGCGGTCAGGAATATCCCGCCTTCGATGGCGAGAGGGGCGTAACGGTAGCCCCGCCGGCGCGTGGCAAACACCGGGCAAACGCGGAAACCCGACGGCGGGTGTTCCAGCAGTTGTTGCAGCAGCGCCCGGACCACGCGCTGGATGCCGGTGCGGGCGTCGTCGCGCAGGATGACCGAGACATCCACCAGTAATTGCCGGGGCTCCCCCTCTTGCCGCAGCGCAGGCGGCGCGGGCCGGCCGCTTTGCGCGAGCCTGCGAGCCAAAGGCACCGGCAGCAGGCGAAGCAGGCCCGCCTTCGCGCCCAGGAAGATGTTATCCATGGCTACTCGGCCGCATGCTCGTGGTAGAACGCGAACGCTTCCTCCACCTCCGCAAAGTTGTGCAGCTTGCCGGCAGCCAAGACGGCGGCACGCTGGCAATGCTTGCGGATATAACTGGGGTCGTGGGAGACCAGGATCATGGCGCGGTCTTGGCGCTTTTCGAAGAGCTCATGCTGGCATTTTTCGTGGAAACGGCTGTCCCCCACGGTGATGACCTCGTCGATCAGGAAGCAGTCAAACTCGACCGCCATGGAAATGGCGAAGGCCAAGCGGGCCCTCATGCCGGCGGAATAGGTCTTGACCGGCTCGCGAAGATAAACGCCTAGTTCCGAAAACGCCTCCACAAACGGGATTACCGGTTCGATGTCCGAGCCATAGATGCGGCAAATAAACCGCAAATTGTCCAGGCCGGTCAGGCTCCCTTGGAACGCGCCGCCGAAAGCCAGGGGCCAGGAAACGCTCATGCCCCGGTGGATCTGCCCGCGGGTAGGCCGTTCGGCGCCGCTGATGAGCCGGATCAGCGTGGACTTGCCCGCGCCGTTGCGCCCGAGGATGCCGATTTTTTCCCCTGCGGCCACCCGCAGGTTGATGCTGTCCAGCACGGTGCGCGGGCCTAGCCGGGTGCCGTAGACCTTGCTGACATTGTCGATGGCGATCATTCGGGTTCCACGCGGCGGCCGGTTTCCCTGACTAGGGCCAAGCCCAGAAAAGTCAGGCAGAGGCAGCAGAAAGACATGTAGGCCAGGTCATAATGGGCCTTCACAACACTCCCAAAATAACCCTCGCGGAGAATTTCAAGGCCATGCACCATCGGCAGCAATAAGACCACTTCGCGACCGGCGGGGGGGAGCCAGTCCACCATGAAGGCAGCGCCGGACAGGGGAAACAATAAATATGAAATCGGATGCCAAATTTTTTCAACCACTTCGGAGCGTTCGCTCAGTGCGCCAATCACCAGAGCCAGCGCCGCGCCAAACCATGCCAGCAAAATAAAACCTAGCAGCACTTTGAGGATGTCGTTGGGCGGATCCATCCAGCCAATCGATATGAACAGCAGCGACAGCACGACGAAAGAAATGGTGGCCCCAGACTCCTCAAGGATAATCCTGGCCGCGAAAATATCGATCACCCGCACGTTGCGGTGGTACATCAAGCTGAGATTGGGAGTAATGGCTGTGTTGCACCTCATCACCGTGTTGCGCCACAACAAAATCGAAGAATAGCCGGTGACCGCAAAAGCGGTGATGGGCAATTGCGAACCGTGCGTCATGCTACCCAAAGTCCATAAAGCCGTCACCCCCAAAGTAAACATCATCGGCTCCGCAAACAGCCACAAGAAACCAATATTATGGCGGCCAAAGCGGGTAAGTATCTCGCGCATCAACAATGCGCCAATCACCCGCCTCTGAATCGCCAAGGAGCGCCAAAACGATGTCGTGCCGACCGTTTCCATGGCTTACTGGTGGTGTTCCCGCACGCCGGCGAGCAGGATGGTTAGTATCCCCCAGGCGATCAAGCCCAACACAAAGGTGGCGAACACGCTGCGGACGCGCCTAGGCTCGACCGCATAGTCGGGGAGGCTGGGCTGGACGATGCGCCCTAGGTAAAGCTGCTTGCGCTGGGCTTCGTTCCGTGCCAACTCCAGCGAAGTCAAGGCACCAGCGAGTTGTTTTTCGGCGAATTCCCGCTCTAGCGCGAGGCGCTCGAACTCCGCCGCCTTGTCGGAAAGCGAACGGTTGCCGCCCGCCACCTTGGCCGACTCGGCGTCAATGGCCTCTTGCAAGGATTGCACTTTTTGCTGCAAGGACGCGATTTGCGGATTGTTCCGGGTCAAGGTGACCACCTGGGCCATCTGTATCTTGGCGGCAATCAATTCGTCCTGGAGCTTGGAAATAAGCTGCAATTGCAAAGGGGATTGTTTTTCCGGGTCAAACACGGCCTTGAGGTTGCGGTATTGCGAGACCGCCAGGGCGGCCGCCTTGACTTTTTTTTCCGCCACTTCGACTTCGGCGGCGGCAAACCGGATCAAATCTTGCCGACCCCGCTCGTTCAGCTCGTTGACCAGGTTTTCGCTCATTTCGATGAGCTTTTCATTGATGCGGTAGGCGTCTTCGGCGCTGAAGGCGCTTACCTTTACGGTGGAAATGGAAGACAGGCTGTCCACTTCCACATTGACGCGCTTTTGGTAGTAGCGGTGCAGGGCTTCAAAGCTGTCGTCCCAGTCCAAGCCCGCGAAGCGGCTTAACAAGTCGATATTTTTGCCGCCAAAGGCTTCTTTCAGATGAAACTCCTCGTTGAGCTTTCGCAGCGCGTCCCTGGAGAGTATGAAATCATGCACGTTGTAGGCATCTTCTTGGGCGCGGGAAAATCCCGCACCCTGCAGCAGGGCGCCCAAGCCGCTGGAGGTTTGGCGTTGCGGGCTGCGCACCACCAGGCGCGATTCGGAAATATAGACGTCCGAAGCGACCAAGCCATAGTAAATGCCCGCCAGCAGCGTCGGCAATACCACCGTATAGAAGGCCAAGCTATGCATGCCACGAAGAATGGCGGCAACCCGGCGCGGCTTTGAATCATGCATTTCGATTCGACCCAAGGCCGGACATGCCGTTCAAGGATATTTCCATTCTGAAGGTAGACATTTTTCAGTGGTTTGTTACATGTGAGGGCTGTGACCCCGCGCAATACGAGCGGGATTTTTCTGTTTTCCCAACGCCAGCGTGATCACCGAACTCAACAACCACCGGCTAAAGCCGGTGGGTTTGAGTAACGAACTGAAAGTCAGGGCGATTGCATCTAATCTTTGGTATTAAAAGATCTTCCATACAAGGCTCACATAAATTTTTTGGAAGTTACATAAACCAATTAAACCCACCTCCGATTTTTTATTGACATAACTTGGATTAAGCCATATTGCAACTGGGATTAAACCTGTTTATGTTGTTACTCTGCCATCCCGGCATGGGTTGCCGGAATCTCGGTGACAAAAAGGCATGCCAAGGCGCATTCTGCACTCGACACCGCAATGCCTCGTCTACATTATGGTTTTTCAGAAAAAAATGGGGTTACGAGTCAAAATTCCTGTTAAACGGTTTATATGATTGACTCCAGCAGCGCGTTCCATTGGCGCGATACGTTGGCTGCGCCGAACATCTCATGCGCCTTCGCCCGTGAGCGTTCTGTCAACGCATGGCAATACTCGGGGTTCTCCAACAGCCATTCGGCCTTCTTGCGGGCATCTTGTAAAGAATCATACAGTAAATCAGCATTGAAATCCAATATTTCAGGCACTTCGTAGCGGTCTGAGAGAATAGGATCATTCAGATAAGCAGCCGATGGCGCAAGAATTGGGACACCAACGAACAGTGCTTCCATGAAACTCAGAGTGTAGGAGGGAAGAATCGCTTTGACGTAGAAAGACAAGCCACAATTCTGATAAACATCAAGTTGCTCCGCTGGCGACAATCCACCCCGCCATGCTGGAACTCCATCATTATCGAATCCGTAGAGGTCGTATGGTCCGGTTGCGGCGATCTGATTATATGCTTCCACGGAGGGAATGATATCGGAGCGGTGAGGATAGGAATTGGTAAAAGTAACAATGCGCGAACCGCCATTCCACAGCGGAAAATCGGATGCCGTCTTCGAAAAGTAAATAACAGCATCTGTCTTCGCAAAGTGGGGTAAATCGCATTCCTTTTTGGAGTATCTAACAATCGTAAAATTACCTGAGAAGTCCTTAACAGCTTGCTCTAATTCTGTCGAAGACTGACCAATCGTTCTATATATAACCTTGACTGACGAAATTTCGTTTAAATTATTGATGATCCATCCTATGTCATGATTGACAATGATAACATCAAACCTCTCAGCGAACTCCCGGGTAATTTTAATGTTCGATTGGTTCGTTTCTCGAAAAACCCGCAAGTCCTCTGCATGCGGGGCATCATAGAATTGAGGGAGGACAGGGCGAAATCGCCCTCCCCCGCCGCCGCCCTCCGCATCTTGGAAGGCTCCAAGACTGAAGACGTGGTGGCCGCTGTCCGTGAACATCCTCAAATCATCAAATTCCAATATTTCATGAACTGACACATAGAGGATTTTGAAGCTTCGTCCGTTTCGCTCGGTTTGTGAGGCGGGGGATGGCATAAACGCTGATTGATTCATTAGAGTCCCGTGCGGTAGTGAAGCCGACATTGTGCATGAAATGCAGATATATTTGATGCGGCTGTCAAATATCTTTAATTAAAATAGCAAAGAGCCGAAATATTTATTGTTTGAATGCGCACGTGAGCGGTTCAATATGCTTTTAAATTACCAAGCGATACGGGCGTAGCCGACTATGAATAGGTTGATAAAATAATAGCCATAATTTATAGTCAATTGCTTTTTGGTGGGAGTTTTAACGAGTTCTGTCACTCATCTTTAATTAAATAATACGCTCGCGGCATGGTGCTGTCAACCTTAGCCTCATCACCTATCAGTTTCAGATAGACTTCCGCATTTAGGTGATTAGGGGCCAATGGGGGGCTGTAAAGAAGTTGGCTGGGGCTTGCCAACGCGCTTCCGTGGTTGCGCAAGACGGTGACAGGGAAGCTGTCGCTGGCTGTAGGCGCGCGCGATGATCGAATGCCAGACGCCGGACACGCTGGATTTGACCAGCCTACTACCTGCGGAAACCGGACGGCAGGATGTGCGCGAGCTGAGGTAGGCTCAACGCCATCAATCTTGATCTTCTGGTTGCTGAGCAATCATTCTCTGTCGCCGGGCAAGCCTTTTCAAGGCCACCGGCAGCAGGGCCAAAACGCCCAACAGCCCCAGCGCGAGCAGCACATCTGCGGAAACCAGCCCGTGCAGGGAACGGATGTCGCCCAGCGAGCTGCCCAGGTTGGCGAACACGAAGCTGCCGGGCAGGATGCCGGCTGCGGTGGTCCATAGGTAGGTGGAGAACCGCACCGGCGCGAGGGCCGGCGCCAGGTTCACCAGCCAGAACGGAAAGGCCGGCACCAGGCGCAGGAACAGCAGGTAGCTGGCGGCGTCCTGGCCAAAGCCGGCGAGGATTTTCGCCGCCGCCGGGCTTTGCTCCAGGCGTTGCCGCGCCGCGTCGGCGAACAAATGGCGCGCCAGCGCGAACACCGCCGCCGCGCCCGCCGTGGCGGCAATGACGATGAGCGCGGTGCCCAGCCAGCGGCCCAGCAGAAAGCCGGTGGCCAGGGACAGCAGCGCCCCGCCCGGCAGGCTCAAGGCCACGGTGGCGGCGTAGAACAGCCCCCAGGCCAGGAGAAACGGCCAGAAATGGCTGTGGGCAAAGCTTTGGAGTTGTTCGCGGTGGGCCTGGAACGCCTCCAAACTCAGCCAGTCGGCGCCGCCGAGCAGGAAAAAAGCCGCAGGCACCGCGCATAGCGCGGCCAGCAGCATGCCCTTGAACAAAGACTGTATCGCATCGTTCATCGCTCGTCTCCCCGCAGGCCGAACAGCCGCCGCATCCAGCGCCTAAGGCCCGGTGTCAGTTTGGTTTTCAAATGCATCTCGGCCACGCGGCGGTTGATCTGCGCCAGGGTGGGGTAGATGTGGATGGCGCCGGCCAGGTCGGCCGCCGCCATGCCCTTGGACAAGGCCAGCACATATTCGTGGACCAGCTCGCCGGCATGGGGGCCGCACAGGGCGGCGCCCAGCAATTTGCCGTTCGGCGCGACGACCAGCTTGGCGCGGCCTTCGGCGGCGTCGTCGGCCACCGCCCGGTCGATGTCGGCGAAATCGAAGGCGTAGACGCGGTGGGGTGTGCCGCCGCGCATGGCTTCGTTTTCGGACAGCCCGACGCGGGCCAGTTCCGGGTCGGTGAAGGTGCACCAAGGCACGGCGCGGGGACGGTAGCGCGCCGGCCAGCGAAACAAGGCGTTGCGCAGCACGATGCCGGCCTGGTATTCGGCCATGTGGGTGAACAAATGCGGCCCAGCCACGTCGCCGCAGGCGTGGATGCGCTTGTTTGTGGTACGCAGCCGCGCATCCAGCTTGAGCCGCCCATTCTCCACCGCCACCCCGGCGGCTTCCAGCCCCAGCCCTTCGACATTGGGCCGGCGGCCGGCGGCGACGAGCAAATGGCTGCCTTCCACGAGGGTCGCCGCGCCTGCGCCGCCGGTGCGCAGCGTGATGGCGCCGGCCCTGCCCTCGACAGATTCGATCCGGCTATCGCAATGAATCTTTACGCCCTCCGCCTCCAGGCGCTGCCTGACCAGTGCGGCCATGTCGGCGTCCTCGCGGGGCAGGATGCCGGGACCGGCTTCGAGCAGGTCGACCGCGCTGCCCAGGCGGCGGAAAGCTTGGGCCATTTCCACGCCAATGGGTCCGCCGCCGACGACGATTAAATGCGGCACCGGTTCGCGCAGATCAAATAAGTTTTCGTTGCTCAGGTAAGGCACACGGTCCAAGCCCGGCAGCGGCGGAATGGCGGCGTGGCTGCCGGTGGCGAGGACGAAGCGCCGGGCGGTGAGGACGCGCCCCTCCACCTCGAACCGCTCAGGTCCGGTGAAGCGGCCCGCGCCGAAGACGACCTCCACGCCTAGCGTTCGGAAGCGTTCCGGTCTGTCGTGGGGTTCCAGCGCAAGGATCACCGAACGCACCCGCTCCATCACGCGGGCTAGGTCGACTTCGGGTTCGACGCCGGCCAACCCGGCCCGCGCCGCCGTGCGCAGGGCGTGGGCGACGGCGGCGGAATGCAGCAAAGCCTTGCTGGGCACGCAGCCATGCCACAGGCAGTCGCCGCCGAGCCGGCGTTTCTCCACCAAGGCCACCTTGGCCCCCAGCGCCGCGCCGCCGGCCGCAACCACCAGCCCGGCGGCGCCGCCGCCGATCACGCACAAATCGTAGGTGGGTTGGTCCATGGGCTTGCCTTCCCCGGCATCAAACCATTTTGGCGGACAGCCAAGCGGCCAGTTCTTCTTCCAGTTCCGCCCAATCTATCCCCTTCGCCCCTTTCACGATGAAACCCTTGGGCGTCCGCTCGATGGTGCAGACCAGCCTTCCGCCTTGCGCGGTGACGGCGCGGATGGCGCGCGCGGAGGGCGCGCGGGGCCGCTTGCCTGCCTGCGTGGCTTTCCCCTGCGCCGCCCACTCTGCCGCCCTACCCTGCTCCAGCTCGCCGGCCAGTACCCGCCGCACGGTTTCGACCAATGCTTCCTCGCCGATTCCCGACTCGGCGAGCCGGGCCAGGTCGGATGCGGCCTGCGAGCCCAGCGCGCCGGGTTTGGCCTCCAGCGCGTCCAAGGCGGCTTGCGGCAGCTTGGCGAAGGACATCAGGCGGTGGATCTGCGATTTGCCCCAGGGCGTCAGTTCCGCGACCGCAGACAGCGAGCCGGTTGCGCCGCCTTCTTGCAGCACCCGTTTGAGGACGGCCAAGCCTTTATATATTTCATAGTCGGACAGGTCGCCGTGGTGGAAATTGTCCAGCACCAGGGTCCGCGCCGCCTGCCCGTCGTCCATCGGACGCACGAAGGCCGGGATGTGGGTCTCGCCGTTCAGGCGGAAGGCGGCCACGCGGGTCTCGCCCGCCACCAACTCGTAGCGCCCCCCCGCCAGCGGACGCACGATGACCGGGTTGTTCAGCCCGTGCCGCTTGATTTCCCCGGCCAGCGCCTCCACCTGTTCCGGCGCGGCCGGCGCGCGGTTCTGGTGGGGGCTGCGGTCGATCAGGGGCAGCGGCACCTGTGCCGGGATTTCCGCCGCGCCGGCCGTGGCCTTGGGGGCGATGGCTGACAAGTCGGCGAAGTACTCCGCCGATGATGGCTGGGCCGGGGTCGCGGCGGCGGCTGTGCCGCCGAGCAGGCCGCTCATTTTCAACACTTTGGGTTTCGCAGACATGCGCAGGTCTCCCGATGGTTACGACGAGGGGGCCAGCCGCCCGTCCAGAAGGATGCCGTAGCGCCCGGCCAGGGATCGGGCCAGCTCTGCCATCGCCGCCGCGCTGTCGGACTGCGGTTCGCGCTCCAGCACCGTGCCGGAAAGCCCGTCGTCCAGCGGGTTGATCTGCCGCCTGAACGCGGCGCTCCACGGCAACACCGTGTCGTTGGCCTGGCCGGGATACAGCGTGGCAATCGCCTGCAAGGATTCGCCGCAGGATTTGTAGCTGCCGTGGTAGCCGTTGGCGACGATGTGGACGCCCATCTCCAGGCCGGGGAAGGCCGCGTTGATCTCGGCGATGTTGGCCGCCAGGACTTGCATGGCCTTCACCGAGCTGCCGTCCAGCATGGCCACCGCGAGTATCTCCCGCGTCGCCAGCATCAGCGCGTTGGTCAGCAGCGAGGTCGCGGGCGCGGTGTCGATGAGGATGGCCTCGTAGCGCGAGAAGAAGGCCGGGTTCTCCGCCAGCAGCCGCACGAACAATTGCTCGCGGTTGACCGCCCCCATCATCCAACTGTCCGCCTCGACCAGGGTGATGTCGGCGGGGATCAGATCCAGGTGGCCGTCCGCGTAAATGGGCTCGACCGCCTCCTCCAGCCCGACCGGCTGGCGCTGGTAGCAACGGCGCATCAGATGGCCGACATGGACCAGCCCCTCCTGGGTCCAGTCCACGCCCATCAGGCCGGTCAGCGACGCCTGCGGGTCGCCGTCCACCAGCAGCACCTTGTGGCCCATCATCGCCAAGGCCGAGCCGAGATTGCCGACCACCGTCGTTTTGCCCACACCCCCCTTGGCCATCCGGCTGACGATGACCTTCGGCATCTGCGGACGGCTTTGCGGATCGGCGGCGGGAGCCAGCCGCAGGCGTAGCGCACGCACCGACGCGGGCGTCCAGGTGGCGGTGCCGTTGGCGAACTGGCTGGCAAGCCCCGGTAGCAGCATCCTGGCGGTGGCGGGCCTTATTTCGATGGATTTCATCACAAAAATTCCTTTAGTCACAGGCTGTGGGCAGACCATCCCGACTCGGGACGGTTATTTGTCCGCAAAATAAAAACATGTAAAACGGGATAAATCAAACGGTGGTTTTTCCGCTTTCCATTTTTGGCCGTCCCGAGTCGGGACGATGGCGGCTTTCCGCCCGCGCCTTTGGGGAAAACGGCGGGGCATCAATGCGGGGGCGGCGGCGCGGGTGGAGCTTGCCGGGGAATGTTTTCGCTTTCTATTTAAGGCTTACGCAGAACCGCTTTGCCGTGGCCGTCCGCCCTGATGCATCGAAGGGTGGATGGCCAGGGCAAAGCCCTGCCATTTTTGGCCGTCCCGAGTCGGGACGATGGCGGCTTTCCGCCGCCGCCAACGCGGCAACCGTCCACGATCCATAGGGGTGGGCGCTGGCGGAAATTCCCGCCCGCGCCGTCTGGGAAAGTGGCACGGGCGGATCCTGCCAGGGACATGCGCGCGGGAGGCCGGCCGTGCGGCTTGGCCTTGTCGTGGATTGGCAACGAAGTTTTGGTTGTCTTCGATTTCCCGCTAATGATAAAGTTCTTCCGCCGCAATGCGGAAAGACTGTGCTGGCCGGTCTCGACGGGCCTCGCCAAAATGGTTTTTCAATGAGGTAATGCTTTTTCTTAAACCGCCTGAAGAGAAGTGTGAGGGAAATAATATGAGAAACAAACTAGCTGTATCGATGGCGCTGGGCGTGGCCGCTTTGTCGTTGGCCAACCAAGGCGCCTTTGCCTCCTGCACGGACATCATCAATGCTTACAACAGTGCTGTGACCGCCAACCCCGCCGCAATCTCGTCGATTGTCGGCGCCCAGGAGAATGGCGGCTACGGCCTGCCCATGTGGGTGGCCGCCGTGGACGAGACCGGCAAGGTCTGCGGCATCATCAACACGGCAGGGTCGGGGGCGGCCATCGGCAACAAGTCCTGGCTGGGCAGCCGCGTCATCGCCGCGCAGAAGGCCAACACCGCCAACGCCTTCAGCCTGGATGCCTTTTCCATCGCGACGGCCAACCTCTACGGCCTGACCTTGGACGGCGGCAGCCTGTTCGGCCTGCAACACAGCAACCCGGTCGACGGCAGCACCGCCTACCTGGGCGCCCCGGAAACCTATGGCACGCCTGCCGATCCCCTGGTCGGCAAGCGCATCGGCGGCGTCAACGTGTTCGGCGGCGGCCTGGCCCTTTACAACAGCGCCAAGGTGAAGGTGGGCGCCATCGGCGTTTCCGGCGACACCTCCTGCACCGACCACGCGGTGGCCTGGAGGATCCGCGCCGCGCTCGGCCTGGCCAACGTCCCCGGCGGCTTCATCTCCGGCTATCCCAATCCGCCGTTCACCCCCAAGGGCGACGAGATGATCATCAAGTTGTCCGGCACTTCTGACACTGTCCAGAACAGCTACAAGCAAGTCAGTTGCGCCCACAACAACATATCCAACCCCACCCAGGGGGCGGCCAGGGGCGTGATCATCGAGCCGTAGGTGGCTTCTTCCCCGGCATAATGTTGTAGTCCAAACAGGCTCCCGCGGGGGCCTGTTTTTTCAGCCCGGCTTCCCCCGGCAAATAAATTACGGCCATGGGCAAAACCTTTCTTCTCCTGCTGCTGCTGGCGCTGATAATCGCCGGCAACGTCGCTTACTATCTGTTGCGCCCCGAACTGTCCGGGCAAGAACCGGACCTCCCCGCCGTCGCGGCCAAAACCGCGCCTGCCGTCGTGCCGCCGCCGCTGGAGGCTCTCGGGCAAGGCGCCCGCCTGCCCACGCCGGAAGAACTGGAGGAAGAGGCGCGCTACGACGAGGCGCAGGTCCGGCAGGCCGGCGACTGGCTCCACAGCCCGCAAGCCAGCAAGCGGGTGACCGGGGCGGAACAATTAAGCGCCTATCCCACGCCCGAGGCGGAGCATCTGCTAACTGAAGCCCTGGCCTTGGACTTCGACCCCGAGGTGCGCAAGGCGGCGGCGCAAAGCCTGTCCACCTTCAAGCAGCCCTCGGCCAAGGCGGTGGACGCCTTGCTGGCGGCGCTGGAGGACGATGACGAGGGGGTGCAGATGGGCGCGCTGAACGCGCTGCTGGGAATTGTGGACAAAATGGAGAATGGGTCGGCGCGCCTAAAGAAGACCCTCGCCGCCATGGCCAAGAAAGCCGCGTCCCGCCGGACGGGTGCGTTGGCAAAGCAGGCGCTGCGCGCCTTCTTGCAGGACCGCCAGCCGCCACCCCGTCCGCTAGGCGCTAAAAACTGACAAGCGTTTGCCTTGGCCGGCAGGCCAATATCCTCTTCACGCCCGACACAGCGCCCCGCGCGCCCTCTGCGATTCCCCGCGTCCGCCAACCGCCGCTCCTCCGGGGCGGGCTAGCCGCTCTGCCTGTGTGATATACCGCACCGCAACGCCATATCACACAGTTTCTCAGGCGAGCGATGGTTTGACGATAAAACATATCCTCTTGAATCAATAATATAAATATATGGCATGGAACATGCAATATTTAAATTTTAAAGGCCGTTAGGTCGGCATGCGGCGCAAATCGTCTCAAGCCGAATAATCCGTTAAGGTTCCCCACAATAAAAAACGTCCAAAGGAGGACTCATGACAAATTTTAAAACTTTCGCCCTCGGTTCGCTGGCGGTCACCGCGCTGGCGGCCAGCCAGGGCGCGTTTGCCCACACCCGGCTGGAAACTTCGACGGTCGCCGAAGGCACGCGGGTCCACAACTATTTGAACATTGGCCACGGCTGCCCCCCGGCCACGGCCAGGAGAGCCACCTATGGCACGAGCGTGGTGTTTCCGAACGCGGTCAATTACACGCCGATTATTGGCGTGGATTCCGGCGCGGGCAAGGTGTACACCGCCAACCCGGCTTCCAGTTACTATTCGCCGCTGTCCGGCATCGGCGCGTTGATCAGAGGCGGCGGCGCTTGGGACATCAGCAACATCAAGGTCGATTCCGCAGGCAATAAGGATGGCTTCTGGGCGGGCGGGATAGCCTATGACCAGACCATCGCCACCAGTGTGGTCACGCCCTTCTACTCGGCGGCCGTCAGCATCGTCAAAACGTCGTGCGCCCGTTCGGTGACGTTCGAACTGGCCGTCGCGGATGTCTGCGACGCCAGCGTGGACAGCAGCGTGGCCGGCGACGAGCAATACCTCTCGTGGTCGCCCATCCCCAATTTCCAAGGCGTGCCGGGCCAGCCGTTCGGCGCCCCGGCCGGCGACGCCGTGCGCAACATCCCCGCCAACTCCAACCCGTATTCCAAGTATGACGGCTATCAAGATGCCGCCCACACGATTCCGGGCGACGGCTGGAACTCGCCCGCCACGCTGAAGGTCACGCGGAACTTGACGACCAACCCGCTGCCGGCCGGCTGCACGGGCAACGGCGGGGCGGGCGACGACGTGTATGTCTACCCGTCCGCCGCGCAGATTAACAAGGAACTGCCGGTCTGGTCCAAGCCCGACCAAACCGGCACGGTTTTCTGGAAATGATGCCCGGGATGGCATCTTGACATAAGCCGCCGCTGCGGCGGACGGGTTATGCCGTCAAACTGATCCAGTACCTCAAAAGGGTACTGGATTTTGAGATCTACGGTGCGGACTGGCGCTGTGGATTTTTGTTTTTTTTAGGGCTTTGCGCGAGGGTGGCCCGGTTTCGCCTGTCCGCCGGGGGTGGCAATGCGAACCGGATAAGCGCCATTGTCCAAGTGATGTTAAGCGAATGCTAATTAAAAGCTACGACAGCCGATTGTCAAATGTTATAATGTTATGTTCGTATTGAATGTTTCCCAGGATGGTCGATAAGCCGGTGGGTGGCGGTCGGCCAACGCGGGCTTTTGCGCGGTGTCGTGCCTTGTTGCCTTAGGCTTGGCGCAATCGCGGGTCCGCAAACCAAGCCGGACACTTCCAGAAGGGAGTGCGCGGCAGTTTTTTAGTGTTACTTGCCTCTGCTAGGGCAGGGGTGCGAGGCTATTTTTATGAAAAGCGCATGTTTGAAGAAAACCCTTATGGCGGCGTCGCTCTTGGCCGCGTTGGGCCAGGTCGGCCACGCCTTGGCCCACAGCGCCGGCGCGGTGCTCGATCCGGGCGGGAATAATGCCAGCGCGACGGATCTTGCCGAGGTCATTTGTTACGACGACACCAACGGGGAGGCGCCGCCGGATCGCCTTTATGTACAGATACAAGATACCTCCCCGCCGGTTTCGGGCTTGTTGTTGAGCGCCCAGATTTTCAAAGACGGCCAGATGACCAACACCACCGACACCGTTTCTGGTGACGCCAACTATAGCGCTCCGGCAAGCCTTAAAGGCGGCGAGGGGGCATATATAATATCCGTCAGCAAAACCAGTGCGGGGGCCAGGGGCTTCAACATAACTTACCATTGCCTGACCGCCAAAGATGTCCATACCGGTACGGACATCAGCGTGTTCCAAGTCCAGTGATTGTCGGCACGGCATGAGGATATTTGTATGAAAAACCTATCTTTGAAATCTGCTTTTCTTGCTTCTTCAATCCTGGCCGCAATGGGATATGCGGGTTCCGCCATGGCTTATGGCATTGGCAGCGCGGTATTGGATCCAGGCGGGAACAATGCCAGCGCCACCGACCTTGCGCAAGTCGATTGTCCCGCCGGCACACACCATTTTTCCGCCGCGGTGCAGGATAATTCTTCGCCGGTTCCGGGCTTGTTGGTCAGCCTGCACATTTATAAGGACACGCAAATGACGACGGCCACGGACGCAGTTTCTGGCGACGCCGGCTGGAGTGATATTGTCAGCGTCAATGGCGGGGCGGGGACGTACTATCTGTCAGTCCGCAAAACCAATGCCGGTGCGAGGGCTTTCACCGTGGGATGGGATTGCCGGACCGCCAATAATGTCAGCACAGGCATCGATCTGAAAGTGTTACAAGTCCAGTGATTAAACGAATATTGACGCTCCTCTGCGCCGCGCTGGCGTCCGCTTTTTTGTCAACGGCACTGGCGGCGGAGGCTGGCGGCAAGGCGCCCGACTGCGCTTTGGCGTCGCTCGGCGACGCGCAAAGCTACAGCCTCAAGCAATTCCGCGGCAAAGTGCTGTATGTGGATTTCTGGTCCTCGTGGTGTTCCCCTTGCGCGCAATCCTTTGCGTTTTTGAACGAGTTGCACCGCGACCTTAAAGACAAGGGTTTGCAAGTTGTCGCGGTCAATTTGGACGAGGTCGCCGAGGACGCCCAGGCGTTTTTGGCCAAGCATCCCGCCAGCTTTACCGTGATGGCCGACGCCGGCCAGCAGTGCGCCAAAAACTTCGAGGTCAAGGCGATGCCGTCCTCCTACCTGGTTGACCGCAATGGCATCATCCGCCATGTGCATTTTGGCTTCAGGCCAGGAGAGGCCCAGGAATTCAGGGTGTTGGCGGAACAACTGTTGGCGGATAGCCCTGGGCAGCAATAAGCCAGGACGCATACGGTCAGAACACATGAAGACAGCACCGCTTGCCTTGTCGGCGCTATTGCTCGCCGTGGCCGCTTGCCTGCCGGGCTGCGCCAAGGTGGCGCCGTGGGAACGCGGCAACCTTGCCAAGCCGCACATGGCTTTGGATCCCTCCCCGATGCAGAGCATGGCGCGTTCGCACCATTACGGCAGCCGCGAAGCCTCCACGGGTGGCGGCACCGCCGGCGGGGGCGGTTGTGGCTGTTACTAAGCCTATGCCAGCCCCGGCCAGGGGGGATTTAAGCGGCCGGCGTCCGGCCGCAAACCCGCCGTCCCAATGTGCCAAGCCCGAACTTGCGGCGTCCGCAAGCGTGCCCTTGCATGCGCTGACCGCCGCTGCGCTGGCCTTGCCCGGCTTGGTGCTGTCGCCGGCCTGCGCCGTGGAAGTCGAAGAAACCCGCTTCCAGTACGGCCACTACGAAGAAAGCAAGCGGAATACATATGGCGTGCAGAGCAATCTAAAGCCCATCCAGGTGGACAGCCTGCAAGGTGGCGGGCAAATCAAGCTGTCTGACCGGGTGAAGTTTGCCTTCAACTACACCCAGGACACTTGGGGCGGGGCCACGCCGGTGGCCACCGCGCCGCTGGCTTTTGGGGGCAACCACCCCCACGCCCAATCCGGAGCCTCGCCTTATTTGTCTTTGGGGGGCGTGTACCTCGACGCCAAGCTCAACCCGCTAAGACAAGACGCCAAGACCGGGAAACTGAGCAAAGACACGCGCCTGGTGCATACCCTGGCGATGGCCTCGCCGGAAACCCGCAAGCAGGGGGATTTCAAGCTGGGTTATGAGTGGGACGAGGCGGCGCTGGACATAGGCGGCGGCATCTCGGTGGAGAACGACTACGAGTCGCGCTTCGGCAACCTGCTCGGGCGCCTGGACTTGAACCAGAAGCTGACCGTCCTGAGCCTGGGGCTGAGTTACACCAACAGCGACATCACCGCCACGCTCGACCATGACGCCACGCCTTATGTGTACGAAACCTCCGGCGGCTTGAGAAACTACAACGCCACCCATGGCAGCAGCCAGATTGACATCGTCGGAGGGCCGGCCATCAACAGCAAGCTGCTGACCGGCAACCGGGAGGATTGGTCCACCAATCTGAGCCTGACGCAAATCCTCAACAAAAGCGCGTTGCTCACCGGCAGTGTCGGGTTTACCCGCAACACGGGGTATCTGGCCAACCCCTACAAGGCGGTGACCACCGTGTTCGTCGATCCCAAGCAAACCCCGGACCCTTCCGGCGTGTTGGCCGGAACCTCGCTGTCATTGATGGAAAAGCGCCCGGACGAGCGCAACCAGTGGACGGGCAATCTGAGCTATGTCCAGCATGTCGATGCCTTGGACGCCGCCGCGCATTTCGATTACCGCTATTATCACGATGACTGGGGCATCAATTCCCACACGTTTGAGTTCGACTGGGCGCAGCCCTTGCCTGGAGGATGGACCGTCACCCCCAGGGTCCGCTACTACTCGCAAGACGCCGCCGACTTTTACCAGCCTTACGCCGTCTCGTTCCAGCAGTATCCTGGCAAGGCCACGTTTAACCGGGCGACAAGAACCGTCACCATTTCCCAGTTGGATACTTCCAAGCTGCCGACCAATTACTCCAGCGACCAGCGTCTGTCGGCTTACGGCGCGTTAAGTGGCGGGATCACCCTCAGCAAGCGCTTCGCCAAAGGCATTACGCTGGAGGCGGGCGCCGAATATTATAGCCATGCAGGCTCGCTGCGAATGGGCGGCGGCGGCGAGGGGTCTTATTCGGATTTTAATTATTACATGTTCAACGCCGGCGTGAGCGTTGACTTGTCGGCGGTCGCCTTGGCGGGCGGAGGGGGCGGCAAAGCCGACGGCGGCGAGGGGCATGGAGAACACGGGGAACACAGCGGCCACGCCGGCCACGACAGCCACCATGGCCACCACACGCACGGCGGCCACGCTCCGGCGGGGGTCATGTTCGACCACATGCTCGGGCAGGCTGGCGACTTCATGGTCGGCTACCGTTACATGTGGAGCTCGCAGAGCGGCGCCACTTTGCTGCACGGCCAAGACGACGTCGGCGACCAGGCCATCGTCGCGCGCGGCTGCCCCGGCCAGCAGTGCTATGTCACGCCGCTGGACATGCACATGCACATGCACATGCTGGATCTGATGTACGCGCCGGCCGACTGGCTGACCCTGATGCTGATGCCGCAGTATGTCGACATGGAGATGAGCATGGGGCCGCTGCAAGGCGCGCCGGACATTGGCGGCGCCGACCCGGTGACCGCCGCCGCCGTGATGCACGCCTACCACCCCCACCAGACTGGCGGTCTGGGCGACACCGGCCTGTACGCGCTGTTCAAGCTGTTCGAGGCACCAGGCCATCATGTCCATGCGACCTTGGGCGTCACCGCGCCGACCGGCGATGTCGGCATCCAGCTCAGAAACACCCACGGGGTGTCCATAGGCTATATCCACTATGGCATGCAACTGGGCAGCGGTACCTGGGACTTCAAGCCCAGCCTCACCTACACCGGCCAGGCCGGGAAATTCTCATGGGGTGCGCAGTTGAGCGGCATTGTCCGCCTGGAGGAGCAGAATTCTTCCGGTTTTGCCCTAGGCGACATGTTCCAATCCACCGCCTGGGGCAGTTACAACCTGCTGGATTGGCTGTCCGCCTCGGTGCGCGGCGTCTACACCACGCATGGCTCGCTGCGCGGCGCGTATGACGGAACCTACACGCCCATCGGCCCGATGGATTATGGGAACAGCTACGGCGGGCGCTACTGGGATGTGGGCGTAGGCCTCAGCGCCATGGCGCCGACCGGCAATTTGCAAGGCAGCCGTTTGAGCGTCGAGTGGCTGCAACCCGTCCACGACGACGTCAACGGCTACCAGCTTCCGCGCGACGGCGCGTTGTCGGCCAACTGGAGCTACGCGTTTTGACGTCGGCGGCATGAGGTTTTACCGCCGCGCCTTCCAGGCGATGGGCACGCCCTGCGAAATCCAGCTCTACGCCAACACCCATGCCCAGGCCAGCCAGGCTGCGGAACAGGCCGTCGCCGACGTGCTGCGCCTGGAGGCTTTGTATTCGCGCTACCGCGACGATAGCCTGCTGTCCGCCATCAACCGCGTGGCCGCCGAAGGTGGCCGCATCGAGGTCGATGCGGAAACGGCGGGCTTGCTGAACTACGCGGCGGCGTGCCACGCACAAAGCGACGGCTTGTTTGACATCACCTCCGGCATCCTGCGCCGTGCCTGGCGCTTTGCCTCGGGCCGGTTGCCGGAACCGGCGCAGGTCCAAGCGCTGCTGGACAAAGTCGGCTGGCACAGGCTGCGCTGGAACCCGCCGGTGCTGGAATTCCCGCTCCCCGGCATGGAGATCGACTTCGGCGGCGTGGTCAAGGAGTATGCAGTCGACCATGCCGCCGCCTTGTGCCGGGAGGCGGGCGTCCGCCACGGCATGGTCAACCTCGGCGGCGACATCAGCGTCATCGGCCCGCGCGCGGACGGAACCCCTTGGCGGATCGGCATCCGCCACCCCCGCGACCCCGCCGCCGTGCTGCGGACGGTCTTGCTGCGCGGCGGCGCGTTGGCCAGCAGCGGCGATTACGAACGCTGCATGGTGGTGGACGGCGTCCGCTACGGCCATGTGCTCAACCCCAAGACCGGCTGGCCAGTGCGGCATTTGACGGCGGTCAGCGTGGTGGGCGACTTCTGCGTGGTCGCCGGCAGCGCCTCCACCATCGCCATGCTCAAGGAAGGGGAGGGGCCCGCCTGGCTGGAGGCTTTTGGCCTGCCCCATCTGTGGGTGGACGCGCAAGGCCACACCGGCGGCCCGCTCGCGCCGCCGACAACCGCATTAGGCTTGGACCAAGACAACGCATGAATGGCAACCCTTTAAACCGCTTTGGCCGCTACGGCCTTTACCTCACCGTGTTCCTGACCGGCGCGTCGGTGATGGTGATAGAACTGCTGGGGACGCGGCTGATTGCCCCGTTCTACGGTGCCAGCCTGTACGTCTGGTCGTCGCTGATTTCGGTGACGATGATCGCGCTGGCCCTGGGCTATTTTGTCGGTGGCCACTGGGCCGACCGGGCGCGGCGCGCCGGCCTGTCGCTGATTATCGCCCTCGCCGCCGTGCTGACCCTGGCCATCCCCTGGGCGAGCCGGCCGGTGTTGCTGGCGACCGACCCGCTGGGCCTGCGCGGCGGCGCGTTTGTCAGCGCCCTGGTGCTGTTCCTGCCCAGCCTGAGCTTCTTAGGGATGGTCGGCCCCTTCGCCATCAAGCTGGCGACTTCCCGGCTGGACGGCGTCGGCGCCAGCTCCGGCTCGATCTATGCCGTCAGCACCCTGGGCAGCGTGGTCGGCACCTTGGTTTTAGGTTTCTTCCTGTTCCCTTTGCTGGGCTCGCGGGAGATCCTGATTGGCCTGGGCGTCGGGCTGCTGCTGCTGGCCTTGGCGGTCGCCGCCTACGAGCAAAAGCGGCTGGGCGCCGCCACCCTGCTGCCTTGCGCCTTGCTGGCCGCGGCCGGGCTGGGCCTGTCGCCGGCCATCCTGGACGCGGGGCGCGCGGCCGGCGGCGGAAAGTTTGAAATCCGCTCCGAGCGCGAAAGCCTATACGGCTGGGTGCGGGTGATCGACCAGCCCGCGCTGGACCTGCGCCTGCTCACCGCCGACGCCTCGACGATAGGCGCGGCCAGCATCCAAACCGGCCTGAGCCGGCTGCCCTACCAGAAAATCGTCGGCCTGCTCCCGGCCCTGGCCCCGACTATGGCCCGCGCCCTGATCGTCGGCCAGGGCGCGGGCCACATGGCGGGGGTTTTGCGCGACCGCCACGGCATCACTACCGACACCTTGGAAATCGACCCGGCGGTCGCCCAGGCCGCGACCGATTATTTCGATTTCCGCCCGACCGGGAGGGCCATCGTCGGCGACGCCCGCTACGAGATCCGCCACCTGCAAGGCCCTTACGACTTAATCATCCACGACTGCTTCACCGGCGGGACGGAGCCTTCGCACCTGCTGACCGTCGAAACCCTGGCGCAATTGCGCGCCCTGTTGTCCGAGCGCGGCATCCTCGCGCTCAACTTCGTCGCCTTCGCGCAGCAAGGCCGCAGCGCCTCCCTGGCCTCCGTCTCGAAAACCATCGCCCAAGTGTTCGCGCACCAGGCCGTGTTTGTCTCCGAACCGGGCGAGGACTTCAACGATTTCATTTTCCTCGCCGCCAACCAGCCCATCGCCCAAGACGCCCCGGGGCTCGCGCCGGAGCAGGCGCAGTGGCTGCGAGACCGCCGCTTCGCGCTGGACGGCAGCGCGGGCACGGTGCTGACCGACAACCTCAACCTGCTCGAACATTTGCAGACCGCCAAGGCGGAATACTACCGCCATGTCGTCTTAGGCTGGCTGGGCCCTGGGCTCTTGGTCCGCTGAACACGGGGCAGGGCAAATGCCCGGATCGGCTGGCGGTTTTAGCGCCTGCCCCAGCCGGGAAAGAATCGGGTCGAGGGCAATGAGGGTTTATTCCTGCCCAACCGCCGCCAACCTAAGCGTCGATTCCTGGGCGCGGTTGCGGAGACTAGACCATGGCATCCCGGCCCTTAATTTTGTATCATTGCCGGTTGCGGACGCCGGGGCAACTGTCTCCGCATCAGCCGGCGTTTATTCCCGACGCCGGCGAGGATTTTATCTTCCTTGCGGCCAGTCCCAAGACACTGCCAATAAATCGCACCGCTTGGCCTCGCAACCGAAAACACAAGCGAATCCTTGGTTACGGCACCGACATTTTGGCGCGCCGGGCAAACGCAACCGCAGCGGTTTTCGAAACCCCAAGCACGGGCCAATGCAATTTTCCAAAAAACGACTTTGCCCATGAATGACGACGTGACCGTGCCACGGGTTAGCTTTATTGTACGCACCAAAAACCGTCCAAATTTATTAACGGAAGCTTTGCACTCGATTGCCGGGCAGACTTGGCCCAATCTTGAAATCGTGATAATCAATGACGGCGGCGAGGATGTCGGCGGGGTCGTCGAGCCGCTCATGCCGGAAGTTGCCGCCATAAAACTGCTGCAATTGCCGGAAAGCGTCGGCCGTTCCGGCGCAGCCAACGCGGGTTTGCGGCAAATCACCGGGGATTGGGCCGGTTTCCTGGATGACGATGATTTATTGGAAGCGGCGCATGTGCGGCAACTAGTGGATTTTGCGCTGCGCCATGACGCCAAGGTGGTATATTCCGGCACGAAAGTGGTTCAAGTCGGCCAGGATCGCAAGCATCATGAAATCTCAGAATACAATGTGCCGTACTCTTCCGAACGGCTCCTCTACGAGAATTATCTTCCCATCCATAGCGTGTTATTCCACAGGAGCCTGCTCGACGGAGGGGTCTGCTTTGATGCCGATTTTGATTTTTTTGAGGACTGGGATTTCTGGTTGCAACTCAGCCAAAAAACCGCCTTTATGCACTTGCCAATGGTCAGCGCAATCTATCGTTTGCATGACAACGCATCGGGTGTCCATCGGCATGGCGCAGCCTTGATCCATTACTCGCGGATTTACCGGAAATGGTTGGCCGACCACCCGCTGGAAAATATTTTTTCGCTATTGCAAAGAAGCCATCAATGGGCTGACGAGAGGATTGCGGCGCTGCAAGAAACTAATGCGAAAAAATTGGATGAGATTGGCGCCAAACATAGCTATGCGCAAGGCATCGTGCGGGAGCGTGACGCGCAATTGCGCGAACTCGGCGACAAGCACAGCTATGCGCAGCAAATTGTAAAGGAACGTGACGCGCAATTGCGGGAACTTAACGACAAACTGGATGAGATAGGTAGAATGCACAGCCATGCGCAAGAAATCGTGCGGCAGCGTGATGCGCAATTAGGCGAACGTGACACGCGAGCGAGGGAACTAGCCAAGGCGATTGCCGAAAAGGATAGCGAGCTGGACAAAATTAAAAACTCTGCCTTCTGGCCTGCCTACAGGATGTTTTTGAAATGAAGACGGTTGATGTCATCGTTCCCGTTTATGCCGGATTGCTTGAAACCCAACGCTGCTTGGAAGCGGTATTGCGCTATCCTCAAAAAACCAACTTCGAGCTGGTCGTGGTCAACGACCAATCGCCAGAGCCGGCGCTGGTCGATTATCTTGGGGAATTGGCCAAAGCCAACCGCATCATCTTGCTAAACAATCCACAGAATCTAGGTTTTGTGGGCTCCGTCAACCTAGGCATGCGCCTGCATGAGGACCGGGATGTCGTTTTGCTTAACAGCGACACCGAGCCGGTCAATGATTGGCTGGACCGGCTGCTGGCTTGCGTTTATCGAGAGCAAAAGACGGGCACCGCAACCCCGTTCTCGAACAACGCAACCATTTGCAGTTATCCGAGGTTTTGCCAAGACAACACCATTCCTTTGGGGATGGACTTGGAAACCTTGGACGGGAATTTTAAACTGGCTAACGCAGGCAAGTGGGTGGAAATTCCAACGGCTGTTGGTTTTTGCATGTATATCCGCAGGGATTGCCTGCGCGAGGTCGGCTATTTTGACATGGAAAACTTTGGCAAAGGCTATGGCGAAGAGAATGATTTCAGCATGCGTGCCAAACGGCGCGGATGGAAACATGTGTTATGTGGCGATGTGTTTGTTTATCATGCGGGCAATGTGAGCTTTGGCGACGGCCATAATACGCTGAAACTGGCGGCACAGGATACATTGCGCAAACTGCACCCCAGTTACGCGGGTTTGGTGCAGGGGCATATCATTGCGGATCCCGCCAAAGCCTTGCGTCAGCGGGTGCTGATGGCCAGTCTTTTGCGCCATGCCAAGCCACTGATTTTGTATATTTCCCATAACAGCGGAGGGGGAACCGAGCGGCACTTGCAGGAACTGATAGCGCAACTCTCCAAACAGACGGATGCGGTTGTTTTGCGCCCAGTCAGCGATGGCAGCGGCTTGGCAGAAATAGATTACCAAGGTTTTTTGAAGCTCTATTTCAAAATCGATGAAGAATTGGATGCGCTAACCGACTTTCTGCGGACGCTGAATGTGGAGAGAATTCACGTCCACCATACCATCGGGATACATCCGGCTATTTTTGGCCTGCCTGAGCGCCTAGGCATCCCCTGGGATTACACGGTGCATGACTATTACCCCATCTGCCCGCAAATTAGCTTGATTGACCCGCAAGGCCGCTATTGTGGCGAACCGGAAGAGGAGGGCTGCAACGCCTGCTTGAAAAAACGGCCCGCTCCGGGCAATGTTCCGATCAAAACCTGGCGTGACAACCATGTGCATTTAACCTCAGGGGCCGAACGTTGTTTCGCGCCCAGCAAAGACGCGGCAGAGCGTTTTAAGGCCTATTTCCCCGCCGCGAATGTTTTGCCCGTGTACCACGAAAACATTTTGCCGGAAGAGACTGCCTCCGTGAAATTGCCACGCCAGCCGGTTGATCGTTTGCAGGTTGTGGTGATCGGGGCGCTCAGTCCAAAGAAAGGCGCCGATTTATTGGAAAGCGTCGCGCTGGATGCCAAGCGTAGGGAGTTGCCTATTGACTTTGTTTTGTTGGGATATTGCTATCGGAATTTGATTGTCGCCCCACAAAGCAACTTGGCCGTGGCCGGGGCGTATCGGGAAAAAGAATTGGCAGGGCTTATTTCCCAGCACCAACCCGATGTCGTCTGGTTTCCCGCGCTGTGGCCGGAAACCTATAGTTACACCTTGAGCGCGGCGATCAAAGCGGGCCTGCCGATTGTCGCGCCGAATATTGGCGCATTTCAAGAACGGCTCTATCAGCGCAAGCATACCTGGATTGTCCCTTGGGATATTTCGGAAAGCGCGCTGAATGACTTTTTTGTCAAATTAAAGGCTACCGTGTTTTCCGGGATTGCGCTTGATGGGCAAGAGCAATATGCCAGCCAGGTTTCCCCTGTTGTCTGCGATTTCAGTTATGATGAAAATTTCCTGCCGGGAATGGAGCAGAAATTACCTGTATCCATCGACTTGGAAAGCTTTATTGAACGCTGGACATCTCGCGGGGTGTTGGCACAACCGGCGTCGGCGCAATCCATGACTAGGAGAATCCGCCATGTTACTTTATTTTGTTTGGCGCGCTTGAAAAAATTCGGGGCTTATCGCTGGCTAGTCGGGCGTATTCCGCAAACCTTGCAAAGCCGCATTAAGACTTGGTTGTTGAGGAGCCAATGACCGATACACCAATGTCCATTGCTCCAGTCATCTCCGCAAAAAGTTTGGGCAAATGCTACCAGCAATATGCCAATCCCCAAGACCGCCTGAAGCAGTTCCTGTGGCGCGGCAAACGCCAATATCACCGCGAGTTCTGGGCATTGCGCGATATCAATTTCAATATCATGCAGGGCGAGGTGGTGGGCATCATCGGCCGCAATGGGTCGGGCAAGTCCACGCTGTTGCAACTGGTATGCGGCACTTTGGCGCCGACCGTCGGCGAGGTGGCGGTCAGGGGGCGGGTGGCGGCGTTGCTTGAACTGGGGGCGGGTTTCCACCCGGAATTTACCGGGCGCGAGAATGTGTTCATGAGTGCCGCCATCATGGGCTTGAGCCGGGAGGAAACCGCCGCGCGCTATGAGGACATCGTCGAGTTCTCCGGTATCCGCGATTTCATCGACCAGCCGGTCAAGACGTATTCCAGCGGGATGTACGTGCGCTTGGCGTTTTCTGTCGCCATCAGCGTTGACCCCGATATTCTGGTGATTGACGAAGCGCTATCGGTCGGCGACGGGGTATTTTCACGCAAGTCGTTCGACCGCATCATGGAACTCAAGAAAGCAGGCAAGACCATCTTGTTTTGCTCGCACTCAATCTACCATATCCATGCGATTTGCAATTGGTGTCTGTGGCTGGATGCCGGCGTCTTGCGCAAGTCCGGCGAAACCGGGGAGGTGTTGTCCGCCTATGCTAACCATCTTGAAATGGAGGCCACCAAGGCCGAGGCGGGCGCGGATGCGAGTAACAAGCCAGACTTGCCGCACGATTTCACCGCCCGCATAACAGCTGTCAAAATGGCGCGCAACGGGCAGGTTGGCGCCAATCTCGTATTGCAAAGCAAGGAAGACGATTTTTCCATTTCTGTGGACTTTCTCTCCTCTGCCAGCGTGTCGGTGCCTAGCATCGGGGTGGGTATCCGCACTTCCGATGGCAGGGTAGTCTGTAGCGCGGGAAGCCGCAATGACGGGGTGGACTTGCGACGCGACGCCGCCGGCCTGAGCCGGGTGACCCTGGCCTTTCCGCAGATTCCCTTGCTCAAGGGCGAGTATCTGGTAGATGTTTACTTGATGTGCGAAAACGGCATCCATGTCTACGACCAGGTACGCCCTTGCGGGCAAATCATGGTCAGGCAACTTGGGCTGGAGCAGGGCCTTGTGACTTTGCGCCACGCATGGCGGCAAGAATAATTTCATTCCGATGGATTACGAAAAAAAATATCGCCTCTTTCTGAGGGGCATTCGCTGGCTAGGCGCCTCCCGCATGCCTTTTCTGGCCTATCGGCTGGCGGTGCCGTGGGGCAGGCGGCTTTCGCCCCGCACGGACGAATTGGCGCTGGTGCGGGAGCGGGTGGCGCTGTGTTTTCCCGGTAGCCAAGACAGCGTGGAGGCGGTTTGCAGGTCTTATTTGGACAATGCCGCCATCAATGCCTTGAACACCTATTTTTACCGCCGGATGTCGCCGCGTTGGCTGGGCCGGAACATACAGATCATTGATGAAAGCTCCCTGTGCGCGGCGGTTGCCGGCGGCAAGGGCGTCCTGGTGCTGACGGCGCATTCCCACCATTTGGTGATGCTGGGAGTGACGCTGGGCTTGCTGGGCTTGCGCGTAAACCCGATTTTGCTGGATCCAAAGCTGACCGTCCCGCCTTACTTGGAAGAGTATATGGGGCGGGCCGTCAGCGACAGCGAAAGCCACTACCACGGCGGCCGGTATGTGCTGGTGGATTTGGCGCGCGGCTATGTGCGCAGGCTGTATCGCCTGTTCGACGCCGGCGAGATCGTGGTGTCGGCGAATGATTTTCCGCGCGATCTCGCGCCCAAACGCAGGTTGTCTTTTCCCTTCCTGGGACAGCAAATCTCTTGCCCGCTAGGCAGCGTGGAGCTCGCCCTGGCCCGCGGCGCCGCCGTCGTGAGCGCTTTCATTGCCTGGCGGGGCGCGGACCGCTTCGAGTTGCGCTTTGCCGCCATCGACACGTCGGGCGGGAGCGCCAGCGTCATGGCGCAATATGTCCAGCATTTGGAGGCCGCCGTGCGGCGCGACCCTGGCGGATGGGAGGGGTGGAAATGGGGGCGGCTTTTTGACAACGGCTAAAAAAACTAAGTTTTGCATGGGCGGGCTGACAACATGCCATTGACGTTTGACGAACCCAACCGCTGGGGTCCGCTGTTTCCGACGGAAACCCCGGAAAACATGGCCCAGGCGCTAGGCATCATGCCCGGCGAGCGGGTGCTGGACATCGGCGGCGGCGGCGCGCCGCTGCCGGAGGCGGATGTTGTGGTGGAATACGATATCGCCACGGGGCGTGACCGCGACGGCGCCCAAGCGCCGGTGGACCGGCGCTGGGTGGTGGCGGATGCGCAAAACCTGCCTTTCGCCAGCCAGTCGTTCGATTTCGCCTACTCCAGCCATGTCATGGAGCATGTGCTGGATCCTGCGGTTGCGTGCGAGGAGATGATGCGGGTGGCGAAGCGGGGGTACATCGAGACGCCGCGCAAGATGACCGAACTGTGTTACGGACACCCCACGCACCGCTGGCTGGTCGATGTGGTTGACGGCGTGCTGACTTTCGAGCGCCGCCTGTTCATCGAAAGCCCGTTGCAGAACATGGCCCTGGCCCATGTGGTGGCATACCCCGTCGCCTTCCGGCGGTTTTTGTTTGAATACCGGAATTTGACTTGCGTACAGTTTCCCTGGCGGGGGCGGTTTCGCTACCGGGTAATTGATGCGCCCGATTGGGCGGAGGCCTTCGATTACGGCAATCCAAGACATGCCGCATCGGCGCATTTTCTGTTTGCCTTGAACTTGCTGGCCCATGGCGCGCCGCCTGGCTTCGTGGCCTCCCATGCGCGGATCGCGCTGGAAATTCTGCCCGGCGAAGGGGTGTTCCATCTGCTGGACGGCGTGGTAAAGCTGCTGTCGGGGGATGTCGAGGGCGCCCGCGGCAGGCTGGAAGCCGCCGGCCATTTAGGCTGTGGCGACGCGGCCTTGGCGGAAAACCTGAGCCTATGCGGGCGGGGCGTCCCGCCGGACGGCGCACACTTGCCGTTGGGGCGCGGCTGGGTGGCGAAGCCGGGCGCTTTGCAAGACGCGCTGGCCGGCGCGCGCCTGGAGGCCGAGGCAAAACAGCGGCAGTTGGACGTCCTCTTGAATTCGAAAAGCTGGCGTTACACCGCGCCGCTGCGGACCCTCATGGGCGTCCTGCGGAGATTTTGAAGCAGACGCCCCGCAGGCGGCCGCGCTGCGCAGAGGCGGGTTTCAGGGCTTTGGCTTCTGCGTGAACTGCCGCTGCGCCTCTTCCCCCCGCGTGAGGAACTCCGCCCGCCCGGCGGGGCCGGGAATGTGTTGGGCCAGCCGTTCGTACAGATCCTCCACCGTGCGGGCGTCGATGGCGGTCTGCTTGACCAGCAGCTTGGCGATGGGGCCGAGGTGGACGGCCAAATCCCGGCGGACGGTTTCCAGCAAGGCCTGCTCGAACGATCCCAGCGACCGGCTCATCTGGCTACGCCCCGCCGAGGGGTTGCCAGTGGTGGTGGCCACCGGGCCTAGGGCCGTATTGAAGGCGGTGCCGGGGGCCAGTTCGCCCAGCACCGCCTGCATCTGCCGCCGGAACATCAAGCGGTCGGCTTCGCCGGGAATGGCCTCCGCCAAGCTTTGCACCAGCGCAGCCGGGCCGCTGGCTTGCAGCGCCGCCTTGCGCACCAGCACCTTGGCGACCGGCCCGAGGTACACGGCCAGTTGCTTCGAGGCCTGCCCCAACAAGGCCGGGTCCCAGCCCGGCAGGATGGCGGAGGTGGGTTCCGGCACCTGGGGCAGGGCCACCCGCACCGTGGCCGGGCCGCCCGCCGCGTCCCCTTGCCCCTCCAGCCCCAGGCTTTCCAGGGCGGCGATGAACTCGCCGGCATTCTGGAAGCGCTGGTCCGGCAGCTTGGCCAGCGCCTTGTCGAACACCGCGTCGAATTCCGGCGGCAAAGCGGGATTCAAGTGCGTCACCCGCCGAGGCGGCTCGTTCAGCAACTGGTACATCAATTCGCTGGCATTGCGGCCCTGGAACGGCCTGACCCCGGTCAACAGTTCGAACAGCACCACGCCGACTGCGAACAGGTCGCTGCGCCGGTCGGCCTCCTGGCCCTGGAACTGCTCCGGAGACATGTGGCTGGGCGTGCCCAGCGCCATGCCGACCTGGGTGATGCCCATGGCGGTGTCCATCCGGGCGATGCCGAAATCGGTCACCTTCACCTGCCCGCCGGCCAGCAGGATGATGTTGCCGGGCTTGATGTCACGGTGCACCACGCCGCCCGCGTGGGCGTGACCCAGCGCCTGCAACACCTGGACGACAATCGCCACGGCGCTGGCCGGCGGCAGCGGCCGGCGGTCTCGGGTATAGTCGCGCAGTTCCCGGCCCTGCACATACTCCATGACGATGTAGGGGATGCCCTCGTGTTCGCCATATTCGAAGATCGTCACGATGTTGGGGTGCAGGCAGCGGCCGGCGGCGCGCACCTCGTGGCGGAACCGCGCCAGCCATTCGGCGGCGTATTCGCCGCGCAGCAGGTGTTGGTGGACAGTCTTGATCGCTACTTGGCGGTCAATCGCATCGTCGTAGCCGAGATAGACCACGCCCATCGCCCCGCTGCCGAGCACGTTGGACACCCGGTAGCGGCCGATGCGCTGCGGGTGGGCAATGGTAGCCTCGCAACTGTCACCCATCTCATTCGTCCAACATCTTCATGGCCCTTTCCAGACTGAGCCGCATGCGGTTGAACGACTGCGACAGCGAGGCGATTTCGTCCGAGCCCGGCTTGACGTACTCCGGCACGTCCGGCTTGCCCAGGCTGACCTCGTTGGCGATGCGGGCCATGCGCACCGCCGGCTGGATGACCACGAAATGCAGCAGCACGTTCAACAGCACCAGCAGCCACAGGAACACGCCGCTCAACAAAACCATGAAGGTGTTGAAGGTATCCTTGGCCCGGCCCAGCGGCACCGACATCGGCACCGTGACCACCTGGGCGCCGACGGTCTCGCCCATTTTCCAGCCGAAACCGCCGTTGGCGCCGTAGATGTCGACCATGGTCTTGGGCGCCTCCTCCATTTTGCCGTGGCAGGTCAAACAGCCTTCGTCGCGGACGACCAAAGGCCGCGCCAGGTTCAGCATCCGCCCGGTCGGCGTGTCGCGCTCGACGACCACTTCCTTACGGCTGGCGTTGTTGCGGAAGTCGTGGATGATGTCCGACTCCCAGTCGCTGGCCCGGTCACTCGGGTTGGTCGGGTTGAGCGCGGCTTCCTTGTAGGTGTAGTCGGGGAACTTGGCCCGCAAGGCGTTGAAGCTCTGCGCCGCGGCGTAGGCCGCGACCGCCTCCGGCAGGAATTGCCGCTTCATCTGCAAGGTCAGCAATGGCTTGATATGTTCGGTGGAGTAGGCGCGCGCGCCCAGCGCGCTCTCGATCATGATGCGCGAGATTTGGATCACTTCCTCGCGGGCGTTGTCCTTGAGGATGCGGTCGGACATGTAAGCCGCCAGCGCCAGGCCGATCACGAAAGCCAGCAACAACACCAGATTGAATTTTATGCGCAGACCCATGGGCTTAACTCCTCGTGCGGCGGTGGTTGATGGTATCGCGGTCAGCTAGCCGGCGGCTGGCATTGATGGCTCAGGGCATCGAGCGCCTTGCTGAACCCCTTCAGGCTGAAACGGACGGGAAACGCCTGGGTGGCCGGCCAGGTCGGCCAAAAACGCAGATAAACCGTGGCCACCCGGCCGGTGCGCATCTGCCACACCAATTCCTGCGCGTCCTGGCCAAACAACAGGGTTTTTTTGTGGACAATCTTGTCGCTGTGGACCGGCGGCTTGTTGTCCACCATCAGTTGCAGATCTTTGAAGGAGGGGTCGAGTTCCGATTCCGTCACCACCAGCAGGCTGCCGCCGTTGAATACTAGGGAAACTGGCGTCGAGTCGTAGCCGTCCGTGGTAATCTGGGCTTCGCTGGTCAACAGGCAGCGCGATTGGCGGGTCTCGGGGTCGGTTTTGATGGCCGTCGTCCAGGCCGGCTCGGCGGCCGCCGTGGCGGACAGCAGCGCCAGTCCGGCACCGGCCACTAGCCGCCGACGGCAGGCGGCGCAGCGCCTAGGCGCGAGTTTTCGTTGATGGGTCGGCACGGCGTCCACCTCCTGCTGAAGGGATTGTTGGGGTTGCGCCCACCCGGCCAGCCCGAATGCTAGGGAGTGGGCAAGCGCGCAATCATGCCGGACGGCGAAACCGGCAGGCCTTCAAATTCGCCATCGTCACACGGGCAGCCGCCGGTTGCCGTCCGCCGATAAAAGCTTCCGCTTTCGACAATTATGACAATTCCCGCCACCCTGGCGTCATATTCTAAACTGTTCTCAATCATAATTGGTATGAACAGCTTATGTCCTGCCAGTTTCCAGCGATGCGTCCCGGCTGATTCCCCCGCTATATCCGGGCCATCCATACTGGTACGGTACGTCGTTGAATCTATGGAAGCAAGCGCCTGGACGATAAACTGTCCGGGAAAGCAAGGCGCAACCCTCCCCGCCTTGGGAAGGGCTGGGGCAAAACGGCGGGTTGGCCGGCTGGTGGCGGGACGCCTAGAGCCGCGAGGTTTCCTGGGCCAGGATGCGCACCGTTTCCGCGATCTCGGCTTCGGTGTGCCGGCAGGAGATGAAAAAGCGCAGGCGGGCGGACTTCTCCGGCACCGCCGGGTAGAGGATGGGCTGGACGTTGACGCCGCGCTCGAAGAGGGCGGCGGACAGGCGCGTCGCCTTGACGGAACTGCCGACGATGGCGGGGATGACGGCCAGGCCGGCGCTGCTGCCGGTGTCGATGCCGCAGGCTTTCGCCTGGCTCAGGAAAAAGCCGCCGCGCGCCTGCAAGTCCCTGGCCCGCTCCGGCTCGGCGAGCAGGCAGCGCAGGGCGGCCAGCGCCGCCGCCGCGACCGGCGGCGACATGCCGACGCTGTACAAAAAGCCGGGGGCGAGGAACTTCAGATGCTCGACCAAGGCCGTCTCGCCGGCGACGTAGCCGCCGCAACCGGCCAGCGCCTTGCTCAAGGTGCCCATCCAGATGTCGACCGCGCCGCCCTCCAGGCCGAAATGCTCGCGGATGCCCAGCCCCCGGTTCCCCATCACGCCGAAGGAGTGCGCCTCGTCCACCATCAGGAAGGCGCGGTGCCTTTGCTTGATTTCGACGAAGCGGGGCAGGTCGGGGTAGTCGCCGTCCATGCTGTAGATGCCCTCCAAGACGATCAGCACCCGCTCGAACTGGCGGCGCTGCGCGGCCAGCAGGGCGTCCAACGCCGCCCAGTCATTGTGGGGAAAGGGCAGGCGCTTGGCCCCGGACAACTGGATGCCTTGGATGATGCTGTTGTGGATCAGCTCGTCATGCAGGATCAAATCGCGCGGCCCGAATAGGTGTCCTATCACGGTGACATTGGTGGCGTGGCCGCTGACCAACACGATGGCGTCCTCGACGCCGTAGGCATCCGCGATGCCGCGCTCCAACTCGCGGTGGACCGGGCGCTCCCCGGACACCAGCCGGCTGGCGGAAACCGAGGTGCCGTAGCGGTCGATGGCGTCTTTCGCGGCTTGCGAGACGGCGGGATGGCCGGACAGGTCCAGATAGTTGTAGCTGGCGAAGTTCAGATAGTCCTTGCCGCCAATGCGCGTGCGCGCCCCCGCCGTGCCTTCGTGCAGCTTGAAAAACGGGCTGCTCAGGCCCAGGCTTGCCGCGCCGTCGTTGATGATGCGAAGCTGCTGGTAGCCGGGGTGCAAGTGGAAGCGGTAATACTGTTCCGGGATGTCGCCGCCCTCGGCCTGGACGGGCGGCATGGCCCCTTCCGCGCCGCCTGCGGCCGCCTGGCGCAAGCGGCGCTCCAGCGCCTGCTGGATCAGCCGGTCTTTGATCTGGGCGGTGAGGCCGGGAAGCCCTTTGCGTGTCATCGGTTTGCCTCTGTGGGTGTTGCGATTTTCAACGAATCATCCGGCTGCCGGTAGCCGTCTGGCCGGCCCCGATGTCTTCGGCCAGGCGGGCGGCGGCGTCCGCGCTGACCTCCACCGCATGTTGGCCGGCCGTCTGGCGCACTTGGGCCAAGACGCCCGTCCCGGTTTCCGGCTCTTCGTTGCCGCGCAATTGCGCGAGGATGCGTCCGGCCAGCTTGTCGATGGTCGGGTTTTCGCTCAAGGCCATGACCGGCAGCCTGACGCCGAAACGCGATTCCAGCGCGACCACCAGTTCGACGCCCATCAAAGAATCCAAGCCCATCAAATAGATCGAGCGGGAGGTGTCGATCTTCTCCGGGGCGACCCTAAGAATTTCGCCGACCTCTTGCCGCAAGATCTCCGCGAAAGTGGCCCGCAACTCTTCGTCGGAAAACTCCGCCAACAGCCGCTGCATGTCCTCCGCCTCGCCGCCCTCATTGTGCGAATCGTCGCCATGCAGCGCCAATTCCCGGAACTTGGGCGTCTTCGCGCCGGGCAGGAAGCGGCTCAAGGCCTTCCAGTCAAAATCCAGCACCCCCTCGCCGGAGCGGTTGTCGAGCAACAGCCGCTCCAGCGCGTCCAGCGCCGTGGCCGATTGCAGCGCCGCCCCGCCCATGCGGCTTTGCAGCGCCTCCTTGACGTTCTCGTTGCGGGCCAGGTAGCCGGCGTCGCCGATGGCGCCCCACAACACCGCCGTGGCGGGCAGCCCCAGGCCCCGGCGGTGCCGGGCCAAGGCTTCCAGCCAGGTGTTCGCGGCGACATAATTGCCTTGCCCCGGATTGCCGAACAGCGTGGTGGCGGAGGAGAACAGCACGAAGAAATCCAGCTTGGCATCCAGGGTGAGGTCGTGGAGGTTTTGCGCGCCGAGGATTTTGGGCGCGAAGACCTTGCCTATCTGTTCCGCGTCCAAGTTGCGCACCAGCGCGTCGTCGATCACCATCGCCGAATGGACGACGCCTTTCAGCGGGCCGAAACGGCTTGCCGCCTCGTCCAACAGATCTTGCAACTGCTGTTTGTCGGCCACGTCGCAAGCCGCCGCCAGCACCTTGACGCCCGCGCCCTCCAACGCCGCCACGGCAAGCTTGGCCTCCTCCGACACCGGGCCGGAGCGGCTGGCGAGAATAAGCTGGCGGGCGCCCTTGGCAACCAGCCATTGCGCCGTTTTCAGGCCAAACCCGGAAAGCCCGCCGGTGACCAAGTAAGCGCCTTCCGGCGCAAGCCTAAGCCGCCGCGCCCCCGGCTTGGCGTCCGAGCGGAAGCCAGAGATGCCATTGCGGTAGGTGACGACGATTTTGCCGATCTGCTTCGATTGCTGCATGTAGCGGAAGGCATCCACCACGTCTTCGGCCTCAAAGGCATGGTAGGGCAAAGGATACAGCACGCCCTCGGCGAACAAGCCCATGACTTCGCTGAACAACTGGCCGGTAAACTGTGGCTGCTCGGACATCAACTGGTCGGCGTCGATGCCGAAGTAGCTGATGTTGTTGCGGAAAGGCCGCAGGCCGATCTTGGTGTTTTCGTAGAAATCCCGCTTGCCCAATTCCAAAAAGCGCCCGAACGGCTTGAGCACGCGCAAATTGCGGTTGACCGCCTCGCCGGCCAGGGAATTGAGGACGACATCGACGCCGCTGCCGCCGGTGTCGGCGAGGATTTCGTCGGCGAACGCCAGGGAGCGCGAATCGTAGACATGCGCTACGCCCAATAGGCGCAGGAAGTCGCGCTTTTCGTCGGAGCCGGCGGTGGCGAAGATTTCCGCCCCGCACCCTTTCGCCACCTGGATCGCGGCGATGCCGACCCCGCCGGCCGCGCCGTGGATCAACACCTTCTCCCCCTTGCCCAGCCGGGCGAGATGGCGCAAGGCATAGTAGGCGGTGAAAAACGTGCTGGGTATCGTCGCGGTGGCCTCGAACAACATGCCGGGGGGGATGTGCGCCGCCGCCCCGGCCTGGGTGACCACCCGGTTGCTAAAGCTGGACGGCCCGAAGCCCACCACCTTGTCGCCGGGGGCGAAGCCCTGGACCCCGGTGCCGACGGCGCGGACCACGCCGGCGAATTCCAGCCCCAGGGTCGGCCCGGCGAAACCGTTTTCGATGGCCTCGTCGGACAACATGCCCAGGGCATACATCACGTCGCGGAAATTCAGGCCGGTCGCCTGGACCTCGACCTCCAGCTCGCCGCTGCCGGGGACGAGGCGGGGGTGTTGCTCCCAGCGCAGGTTGCGCAACTGGCCGGGCATCTGGAAGCCCAGGCGCAGGACGGAGGTCTTGCTGGCTGTGGCAGACTCGCTGTCGCCGGGGCGGGGCTTCAGCCGCAGCCTTGGCACGAAGCGCGCTCCCGTGGCGGTGATGATGGCTTCCTGTTCGCCGTCCTCGGCGAAGAGTTCGCGCTCCAGCGCGGCAACAACCGTTTCCAAACTGTGCGGGTCTTCGAGATCGACCAAGCGCAACGGCTGGTTGGGCATCTCGTTCGCCAAGGTCCGCGCAAAGCCCCACAGCGTGGCGTCGTCCAGCGTGGCCGTCGCCGCCTGCCCGCCCGACGGGCGGCGGTTCGGCAAGGTGTTGGCCATGGCCCCGGCGGTGACGATCCAGCAACACGCGCCGGTTTGGACCGCCTCGCAGGCTTTGCCCAGCGAGGCCAGGCTCGCGCAGCGGTCGATGGAAGGGCGCAGCGGCTGGGACGTTTCACCTAAAATCGGTGTGGCCGCATCCAGGCCGGCCAGATGGACGATGCCAGCCAGTGGCCCGTCGGCTTGGGCCTCCAGCAACACCGGCTCCAGCGCCGCCGCCCACACGGCCACCCTGGCAAGCCCCCCCCGCCCGGCCAGCTTCCGCCGCAGGCGCTCGGCCAGTTTGGCGGAGTAACCCTGCGCGTCGGCCAGAATCAGCCAGCTTCCTGGGGGGGCGGCCACCGGTGCCTGCAATTCGGCCTTCGCGCCGTCAAACTGGCCGACCAGCAGGTAGGCACCCGAGGCGGTGTCCGGGGAAAATTCCAGCGTGGCGGTTTGCGCGCAGCCCATCTGCCGCAACTGGCCCTGCCAAAACCGCAGGGGCCGTTGCCTAGTGCCCAAGCCGCCGCCCGCCGGCCACCAGCCGGGCTGCCCGCCGAACACGAAGTCGATCCAACGCGCCGGATGCTGGCCCAGCAAGACGACGGAAGCGCCGGGGGCCAGGCGCGCCTTGGCGTACTCGATGGCCCGCAAGGCGTCGCCGGCATCGGCGAAGTCGAGCAGGATGATGGCCAGTTGGAACCGGCCGCAGGTTTCGCCGACCGGCGTCTCCCCTGGATCGTCAGCCAACACGGAATGGATGCCGATGGCCGGGAATTTTTCTTGCAAGCGGCGGGCTTCTTCCAAAGACGCGGAAGACGTGCTGGCAAAGCCGAAATCCCCGCAGTCGAAGTCCAGCGACGGGCAGAGATCCACGGCGAACAAAGGCGGGCCTTCGCAAATTTCGAGGATCCCCAGCCGCTGCCCTTCCGGGAGGTTCTTCATGGCCGTGGCGACCAGCTCGCACAAGGCTTTGCCGACATTGTGCCTGCCCTCCGCGCCCAGCACCTGCCGGGCGAGCGTCGAGGCGTCATAGGGGCAAACCGCCTGCACCTGCGCGCCGCCGTCCAGCAAAGACCGCAAATGCATGCCCACCCGGCCCACGGCGTAGATGATTTTGAAATAATCCGGGTAATCGCCGACCAGGCTGTTCCAGATGTCTTGCGCGGTCGCCTGGCTTTCCGGGGATACCGAGATTTTCCAGCCGGCCTCGCCGGACTCGGCCAAACCATCTTCCTGCGCCATGGCAAGCAGATGGTCCAAGAACGGGGAGGTTAGCGGGCTTGCCGTGCCGCCAGCCGCAGGGATCTGGACCGCGTCCAGCGTGAAGCGGTTGCACAAGCCGTCCAGCAGCGGATCGACCTCCTCCGCATAACGCCGTTGCGTGCCTTTCAGAACGCAACGGCGCACCGCCTCTTTCATGGCCTGCTGGGTTTTCTCGAAAGGCAGGGCAGGGGACAGCTCGGCTGCGGACGGATGCGGCTTGGGGATGGAGCGGCAATCCAGGTAGTGGGTCTGCCCGGCCGCGCCCTTGTGCAGCCGGATGCTGCGGAAACGCGCATCCTTGATGGACGCGACGGCCAAGCCGGCACCGTCAAAAATCATGAAATCGGCCAGCAGCGAGTGGGGCGAGCGCCGCCGCAAGCTGGCCTGGGCGAGGCGGGGCCGGCCCGCTCCCGTCCGGAACGTGATCCTGCCCAGCTTGGTGGGGACAAAGGCGATGCCCTCCCGCGCCGCCCGCTCACCCTTCAAGATCTGGATGATAAGCTGGAAGGCGCAGTCCAGCAGCGCCGGGTGCAGGTGGTGGCGGTCCAGTTCCGCCTCCAGCGCCTGCGGCACCTGGAACAGGGCCAGCGCGGTATCGCCCTCCACCCAGCCGTGGTCTATGGCCTGGAAAGCCGGCCCGTAAGCCAGCCCCGCCGCCAGGGTCATGGCCGCATGGGCCGGGCCGTCGAAGTCCGGCTTGCGCGTGGGCAGATCCGGCGCGCCTTGCCGCAACAAGGCGCCGCCCGCCTCGCGCAGGATGCGCCCGACCGCATGCAGGGCCAGTGGCTCGGAACCGGCGTGTTCCCTGGCCTTGACGGCAAAACTCCCGTCCTGCCCATCCACCTCCAGGCGCAGCAATTTCGCATGTTCCGCGCCCAGCAACAACGGCGAGCGGATTTCCAATTCCTCGATCTCGGCATGGTCGCCAGGGTGCCAGGCCAGCGCGGCGGCCAGCGCAAGCTCGGCGAAGCCGGTGCCGGGGAACACCGTGGCCTCGCCGATGACATGGTCCGCCAAATTCGGATGGGTTTGGGTGTCGATCTGGTTCTCCCAGGCCAACTCGTGTTGCGGGCGGGGATAGCCCAGCAGCGGGTGGATCTTTTCCCGGCGCAGCGTCCCCAAAGATTCCGCCGTCACCGTGTGCCAGTGCCTCTCGCGCTGCCACGGATAGGTCGGCAGGTCTACGAAAGCCGCCTTGGCCGGGAAAAAACACCGCCAATCGACGGCGGTCCCGGCGACCATGGCCTGGGCCGCCGCGCCGCGCACCCGCGCCGGGTCGTCGTCGTCGCGCAGCACGGTGGGAATCACCCGGCCCGACCGCCCGGACGCTTTCAGGCAATCGTTGACATAGGTGCGCAGCACCGGATGCGGCCCGACTTCCACAAAGACATTGACGCCGGACGCCAGAGTCTTGCCAATGGTCTGCTCGAACAGGACGGGGTGGCGGACATTGTGCCACCAGTATTCCGCGCCCAAGCTTTCCCCCGCCAACACGTCGCCGGTGACGGTGGAGTAGAACGGGATCGCCGCCTTGCCCGGTTGCAGCCCGGCCAAGGCTTGTTTGATGCCCGCTTCGATGCCGTCCATCGCCGGGCTGTGGAAGGCGTAATCCAGATCCAAGCGCTTGTAAAACACGCCACGCCCGGCCAGCGCCGCTTCCAGGCGGTCTAGCCCATCCTCCCCGCCGGCCACGGTCACCCCCCGGGGGCTGTTGACGCCGGACAGGCACAGGCCCGGCAGCAGCCCCAGATCCTGCAACAAACCCTGCGCCGCCGCCGCGTCCAGGCCCACCGCCGTCATCCGCCCGCTGCCCTTGGTGGCGCCTTGCAAGCGGCTGCGGTGGTAAATCACCGCGACCGCGTCCGCCAGCGACAAGGCACCGCAGGCCCACGCCGCCGCCACCTCGCCGACGCTGTGGCCGGCCACCGCGACCGGATGGATGCCCATCTGCCGCAACAGGGCGGTGACGCCGACCTGCACGGCAAACAGGGCGGGTTGGGCGATTTCGGTGTGTTCGTAGCGGCCTTCGCCGTTCTTGCCGGCCAGTTCGTCTTCCAGGGAATAATCGGCGTATTGGCGGAAGAAGGCATCGACCTCGCGGACGGCCTTTTTGAACACCGGCACTTTTAACAAGCGCCTGCCCATCGCGCCCCATTGGGCGCCGTTCCCCGAATAGACGAACGCCGGGCCGGACGGCGCGTCCAAGGCCGTCCCCGACTCGACCGCCGCCGCGCCGTCGCCGTCCTCGGCGAACTGCGACAGCGCGGCGGCGGCTTCCTCGCTGCTCGCGCCAAACGCCACGGCACGGTGTTCCAGCCATTCCCGCCGGAAGGCCGCCGCGTAGGCGATGCCGTACAGCGCCTGCTCGGGCTGGCTTCGCAAAAACGCCGCCAGCGCCTGCGCCGCCGCCTTCAAGCCGGCGGCGCTCTTGGCGGAAACCAGCACCGGCAGGGATTGGCTTTTCTTGCGGGCCGGGCCAGGCTTGGCGCGGCCTTCGTAGCTTTGCAAAATCACATGGGCGTTGGCGCCGCCGAAGCCAAAGGAATTGACCCCGACCGTCAACACGCCTTCCTCCCGCAAGGGCCGGTTTTGCGTGACCACATCCAGGTTCCATTCGGCGAAACGGATGTGCGGATTCGGCGTTTCCAGGCCAATGGTGGCCGGCACGAGCCGGTGGCGGAGGCAATGCAGCGCCTTCACCAAGCCGGCGACGCCGGAAGCCGCCTCCAGATGGCCCATGTTGCTCTTCACCGAGCCTATCGGCAGCGGATTGTCCCGCAAGCGGCACTGCCCCAGCGCCTCGCCCAAGGCGCGAGTCTCGATGGGATCGCCCACGGCGGTTCCGGTGCCATGCGCCTCGATGTAGTCGATGGCGGCGGGGGCTATGCCCGCCGCCGCGTAAGATTCCACCAGCAACGCAGCCTGGGCCTGGTGCTTGGGCACCGTGATCCCGGATTTGCGGCCGTCGGTGTTGACCGCCGAATGCGCGACCACGGCGAGGATGCGGTCGCCGTCGGCGACCGCCCGCGCATAATCCTTGAGCAGGAACAAGCCGCCGCCCTCGGAGCGCACATAGCCGTCGCCGCTGGCGTCAAAGACCCGGCAGCGGCCACGCGGGGACAGCATGGACGCCTTGGAAAACGTGATGAAGCCGTAAGGGTGCAGGTGCAGGCTGACGCCCCCGGCCAGCGCCTGTTCGCTCTCCCCGGAGAGGATCGAGCGGCAGGCTTGGTGGAAGGCGACGACGGAGGATGAGCAGGCGGTGTCGATGGCCATGCTGGGGCCGCGCAAGTCGTAGAAATAAGACAGGCGGTTGGCCGCGATGCTGGCCGTGTTGCCGGTAGCCACCGACGCATCGACGGCGGCGAGGTCGTCGGCCAGCCGGTAGGAATAGTCGGCGCTGGCGATGCCGATGAACACCCCGCAGCGGCTGCCCTGCAAAGCGGAGGGCCGGACCCCGGCGTTCTCCAGCGTCTCCCAGCTCAATTCCAGCAACAAACGCTGCTGGGGGTCCATCAGCGCCGCCTCGCGGGGGGAGATGCCAAAAAAATCGGCGTCGAAGCGCGCGACATCCCCGACCGAGCCGGCGGCGAATGTGTACGCGGTGCCGGGATGGGCCTTGCTGGGGTGGAGAAACACCTCCTGCGACCAGCGCCCCGGCTCGACGGTTGTCACCAAGTCACGGGCCTGCAACAGATCGTCCCAATAACGGGCGGCATCCGTCGATGGAAACCGGAACGAAAAACCAATTATCGCCACTTTACCCATTATTTTCCTCAATCAATATGTCTGTTGCCTTGCGGACAGCGGGGGAAGGACGGGCAGCCGCACAGGGACCGCCGGACCGGCGTTGGCCCTGCTCTTCCTGAAACGAGGGATGGCCCTGAAGGCAAGGCGGATTTCACTTGCCAAGCGCCCGGAAAATGCCCAAACAGCCCACCCGCCGTGAAAGCCGACCATGGCACACTGGTCGACTCGAAAGCGGCGATGAAAGATAGGGGATTTATCCAATAGTGGCGGCCCACAGGCTTGTGCGGAGCAGCCCGGAAGGAAAGTAACCGGCCTTGGGCAGGCCGAAAACTTGGCGGCACAAGAGGACAGGCGGGCGGTGGCCGACGACAGGGGGCGTGGCGGCGACGCGCCGGAAACCCTCAAGGCGTAGGACATGGCACCCGTCATCCCCCTGTGCCGCCACCGCGCCAAAGCGTGCGAGCGCGCAGGGTTCGTTTACAAAGAGCGCCATTGGTCGAATGCGTTTAAAAAAAAATCAAACACTAGAGGAGGCTTTTCGCAGGGTTTGCAAAACCCGGCGGCAACGCAACACATCATCCCGGCCCTTATCTGGCGGCACCGAATGCGTCAACAAAACCTAGTGATTTGTGGCAAATCATAGCTTACCGACGCTTATAGATCAATTCAGGCGGCATCCCCGGCAGGGCAAGCGCGTCACCGGGCCCCCCCGCAAAGCGGACAGTTTTGCCTAGCCGGCGTCGCCCCGCTTGCGGAACAACGCCGCCATCGCGGCGTGGCGGCGGTCCTTGTCGCCGTGCAAATAGGCGGAGGTGGTGGACAGGCTGGCGTGGCCGAGGTTCTCCTTGACCTGGAGGAGATCCGCGCCCTTCCCCAAGGCGTGGGTGGCGTGGGTGTGGCGCAGCCAGTGGGTGGTGGCCCGCGCCAGCGCGTCGGCGTCGCGGGCGTCTTGTTCCGGGTCGCCAGAAGCCGCCTCCTTTCTCGCAGTGGCCGCCTCGTTGAAGAAGCCTTTCAACACCGTGTGCAGCCCGGAGGCGGTGAACGGAGTTTCCACGAAGTCCGGGCTAAGGCCGTCGTCCGCCACGGCCTTGCGGAACTTGCCGACCAAGGGCGCGGGCGAATCCGGCACCCCCCAGGGTGTCCCGCGCTCCCGCGCATAAGCCCGCAATTCTGCCACCAACTCCGCAGGCAGCGGCACCTCCCTGAGCTTGCTACCCTTGCCCAAGACTCTCAGCCAGTGCTGCCCGCCGCCCCGGCTCTTGTGGACGATGTCGCCGAAACGCGCCGCCGCCAGCTCGGCCAGGCGCAGCCCAGTGCAATAGGCCAGTTGCAAGGCGATCCAAAGCCTGCGGTAGTGGCGGACCTCCCGGCCGGCCGGCGGGTCGGCCTCGCAACGTTCGCAATAGCCGACCAGCCACCGCCATTGCGCCTCGTCCAGGGCGTGTTCGGCCTGCAAGCGGTGGGATTCGTGCGAGTTCAGCGGCGGGAGGCCATCGAAGGGGTTGGCGTCCAAATAGCGCTGCCGGGCCAGCCACTCGCACAGCGAAGACAAGATGGTTTCCACATGCTTGACGGTGCGGTGGCCGGACGGCCCCTTGAAGGGCCGCCAATGCTGGCTCCAGCGCGGCTTGAAGTCCGGGGATGTCCAGCGCTCGGGGGGGGCGAAGAGGAAATCCCGGTAGGCTTTGCAATCCAAGGTATCCAGCGAGGACAGCGGCTTGCCGCGCTCGGCGACGGCCCATAGCAGGAAGCGCTCGGCTTCCTTGCGGTAGGATCGGAAAGTGTGTCCGTCGGGGTCGCGCAACGCCAACCAAGCCTGGATCGCCATGTAGTCGTCGGCGGCGTCGATCCGGCAGCGGCCATGGCCAGCGCGGTTGCTCCCCGCACTGCCGTCCAACTCCGGGCGGGTGGCGAACAAATCGGCAAAGACGGGATGGTGCGGCGGGCCGGACGGGACGCTTGAAGCTGTCGCCAAGGCGTTAGTGGACAGGCCGAGGACATTGGCATGGCTGCGCAGGAAATCCTCGGCCTGCCGTGCGGAGCGCGCACCCAAACCCGGCACGGCCTGCCACCACAAGCGGCCCCGTTGCCGACGCAAACCGGCCAAATCTCCCACGCTGTCCAACCCCGCCGCCTGTAGCTTGCGGACGGGCCGGGGTTCCAGCCACTGGGCGAGCGGGTCGGACAGCGCAGGAACGGGACACGGGCTTGCCAGCAACAGCCTAAGGCCCGCCTCGGCCTGCGCTAGCCAATCCGCGCCGCCCTTGCGCTCCCCGGACCAGAAGGCGGCGAGTTCCGGCAGGCGGCAATGGCGGGCGCGCCAGGCCAGACGCCGGCACAAGGCCAGCACCGCTTGCCGGGTGGCGGCGATGTCGGCGCCGTCCAGGTAAAGCTGGCCGAGCAACGGCCAGCCCAGATGGTTCATCCAGCCGCGCAGCAGCGCCAGCTCCTTGGGGTTCAGCAAAGCGGCCATTGCCGTCCTTTTTCTCGACTACGGTTTGGAGCGCATGGCCCGTCTTCCATTGTGGAAGGTTCATCAGCTTCAAGTCCCGGCGCAAAACGCCCGTTAGCAGCGCCCCCTGGGCGCACGGCCCCGCCGCCGCCGGATTCTTCGCGGGTTTAAGCGCCCGCGCCTATGGCGACACCGATAGCGTGCGGGGAAGGGGGGGACTCCCAGTGCCTGGGCAAAAATTGAACAATGGCTCCCAGCCCAAGCCCGGCAAGGCCTGGACACGATTATCCAGGGAGTTTTCCACAGGTATTGTGGATAAGTCGCGGCGCCTGGCTGTGGCACACCGCCGTTCTGCCCAAGGCCAGAGGACCGGCGGCTAGGGCGTTTTCATATCGGGCAGGGGCGGATTCATCCGCCTCCACACCGTAAACGCGAAACGAAAATGCCCTAACGATCCGGGCCGGCGGACGTGCCGGCTTTTCCCGCCTTGGCTACCCCAGGCCGTTTTTCACGGCCGCCGCGCCGCCGTGCTGTTGCCGGCGCGGCCGCTTGCGGGTGGATTTGGGCTTCGGCCTCGGCGAGCCGCCGTTCCGTCTCCTGGCGTTGCCGCGCCTGTTCCGCAGCCTCCTGGCGGGCGGCTTCCAGCGCTTGGCGCAGCCCGCCGTTTTCCTCCCGCAAGGCTTTCAGTTCGCCACGCAGCTCGGCGTTTGCCGCCGCCGCCTGGCCTAGGTGGCCGTCCAGGGCGGCAGCGTTGCGGCGGGACAGCGCGAGGGCTTCCTCCAGGCGGGCGGCTTGCCCTTCCGCCTCCGTTTTGGCCCGCTCGCGTTCCTCGGCGATGCGGGCGAGGTGCCAGGCATGGTCGCGGTCGTATTTTTCCGCCCACTCGGCTTTTTGCCTGCACAGCCCCAGCCGGGTTTCCTCCAGCGCGGCGGCGAGTCCGGCGTTCGCCTCCCGCGCCTGCGCCAACGCCTGGGCGGCCTCGGCCTGTCCCTGCCGCGCCGCGGCCAAGTCGGCCTCCACACGGTCCAGCGCCCCGCGCAAGCTTTGCGCCTCCTGTCCGGCACGCTCGCGGAACGCCGCCTGTTCCCGCTCCGCATCCAGGCGGGCGGCTTCCGCCCGCTCCACCTGGGTGGCCCAGCCGGCCCGCTCGTTGTTCAGCGTCTCGCGCTCCTGGGCCAGCGCCGCCTGCGCCTGCTCCACCGCCAAGCGCCACAACGCAGCGGCGGCATCGGCCACGGCCCCCGGCGCCTCCGGGATTTCCAGCCGCCGCAGGCTCTCCACGGCGGAAGACCGCCGCCAATCCTTGATGGCCGGGGAAATGATGGCCGGGGAGTTGGTGCCTATCGCCTCGGCGACGGTCTTGACGGTCGGGTTGATGCCGCGCGCGGCGAGGAGGGCGCAAGCCTGGTAGGCGCGCTCGTAGGTATCGGTCACTTTGGGCATCGGGACAATCGCATCAAGCCAAGGGTTGCACTCCCGGCGGTTTTTCCGCGCCGCCGCGCACCTGCTGGGTTTTGCGGACCGCCATTCTAGCGGGATACCGCCAACCCCGCCAAGCCCAGCGCCGTCGCGTGGGAGCGCCCCATCGGCGCGACTGGCCGTCCGCTCGGCGCGGGCGCGCGCCAAGCTTGCTCAAAAGCCCGCCGGCTCGCGGCGCTCGACGCCGTTGAGTTCG
>CAZOTR010000002.1:0-88166 GCA_964582755.1 uncultured Methylococcaceae bacterium
TAATGGGTTGTGGTAGCGAAGTGTATACAATGGGCGCACTCCTGTCTTTCCCACGTGCCAGAAATCCTTCAATGAGCTATGAAATCTTCGCAGCCGAGGCGGGTTTTGATGTGCGCGGGGCGATCATGCGGCTGTATGCGAGTTTTCGTGGAGGGGACCGGCCCAAGGGCGCAGAGCGCGAAACCCCGATTGCGTAGGAGAAAGTTTGGAGCCTCCCTTGGCGGCGGCATCCCCAATCCGTACCCCCGGCAATCAGGCTGCGCAACTTAAGCTGTTTGCCTAGCCGCAAAAAACAGCCCGCGAACACAGTGTCTGACGCTGCGTTCGCGGGCTGGGTCGCGGGCTAAAGCCCGCCACGCAAGAAGCCTTTGCTTATTTCTCGCGGATAAAGTCGTAGATGTTCAAGTAATCCTGCCCCGGATTCTTCCACGAATAATCGCTGCGCATGGCGTTTTTGATGGTTTCGCGGAAATCGCCGGGGAATTCGTAATAGCAGCTAATCGCCCGGCCCAGGGCGGACTCCAGCCCGGCCTCGTTGTAGTCGCGGAACACGAAGCCGTTGCGCTCGTGCAAGGGCTTCCAGGAGAAGTCTTTGTCGATGACCGTGTCGGCCAAGCCGCCGACCTCGCGCACCACCGGGATCGAACCGTAGCGCAAGGCGATCAACTGGGCCAAGCCGCAAGGCTCGAAGCGGCTAGGCACCAGCATCATGTCCGAACCGGCGTAGATCAGATGCGACAGTTCCTCGTTGAAGCCGATTTCGATATGCACATCCGGGTTGTCGTTGAACTGGTGCTTCAGGCTCCAGAAGTAGTTGTTGATCTGCGCCTCCGGGCTGGAGCCTAGCAGCACGAACTGGCCGCCGCGCTGCAAGGTGTAGAACAGGGCGTGGCGGATCAACTCCAGGCCCTTTTGCGGGTCGAGCCGGCCGACGAAGGCGACGATGGGCTTTTCGTTGTCGGCCAGCCACAGGCGCTCGCGCAGGGCGCGCTTGTTCTCGTATTTGCCGTCCAGGTCGTCAACGCTGTACTTGCGCGGGATTTGGTTGTCGATCTCCGGGTTCCACAGCGAGTAGTCGATGCCGTTGACGACGCCGCCGAACTTGCGGTGGTGGATGTGCAGGGTCGGCTCCAGGCCAAAGCCTTGGCCTTGGTCCTTGGCCTCGAAGGCGTGGCGCGGCGAGACCGTGGTGACAAAATTGGAGTACACCACGCCGGTCTTCATCAGGTTGATCGCACGGGCGTTGTGGTTGTCCCTCATGCGGTCGTAGTGGTAGTAATACTCGGGCCGGTTCAGGCCGGTGGCTTGCAGCACCTGCCCGCCGGTCACGCCTTGGTGCTTGAAGTTGTGGATGGTGAAGCAGACCCGCGGATGGCGCATCCCCAGGTGCTGGTAAATCTCGTAGAGGAACACCGGGGCCAAGGCCGTCTGCCAGTCGTGGCAGTGGATGATGTCGGGGTTTTTGCCCGATTTCCACAGGAACTCCATGGCGGCGCGGGTGAAGAAGGCGAAGCGCAGCACGTCGTCGTTGAAGCCGTAGACGCTGCCCCGGTTGAAGAAATTGTCCTGCGAGTGCGGTTCGATGAAGAAGCACTTGCGGCCGTGGACGAAGCCGAAGAACACCGTGCAATGGATCGCGCCGCCAAACCAAGGCACCCACAGGTCGTTGTAGGTTTCGCACAAGCCCCAGATGTGGTCGTAGCGCAGGCAGTCGTATTTGGGCAGAATGATCTCGACGCTGTTGCCGCGAATCTCCAATTCGTTGCTCAGGCCGAACACCACGTCGGCCAGCCCGCCGACTTTTGCCACGGGGGCGAGTTCCGGGGTGATTTGGACGATGTACATATGGGGTATGCTCGGGCCTTCGTAGCGGTGTTCCGGTTCCGGGGCGTGATAATACTCGGGTTCGGGCGCGGGTTCCGCCGGCGGCTGGGCCTCTGCCACGAACTCGGCGGGCGGCTCCTCCCCGCTTTCCGCCATGGCCTCGGTGGCGCCCTTGAACAATTCAAATTGCGCTTCCACCTCGCGCAGCAATTCCAGTTTGCTGGCTTCGTCCTCGCTGGCCTCGGTGGGCAGGGGCTTCAGGCTGGCCACGAATGCGGATTCGGAGGGCAGTGGCGGCACCGGCTTCGCGGCGGCGGGTTCCGCCGGGGCGGTTGCGGATTGCGCCGCCGGGGTGGGCGCTTCCGGTTGGGGCTGCGCGGGCTTGGCCGCAGGGGTCTTTTCCGCCGCCTTGGCGGTTGTTTGGCCGGCGGGCTTGGCCGCCGCCGTTCCGCCAGACTTGGAACTGCTGGGGGCTGCGTTGGCGGGTGGCGTCGGGCCGGCTGGCCCTGCGGAAACGGGTGGCTGGGCGGGTTCCGCCTTGGCCTTCGATTTTCCGGCCGTTAGCTCGGCGGCGGCTGGCGCAAGCCCTTCCGTCCCCTTGCCCTTGGCCGCCTCGGCTGGGGCTTTCGTTTTTGTCTGGTTGGTTTCTGAACTTGGTGTTTTTTTCGCCATGGCGCCCTATTCCAAAATATGGAGGAAAGATGAGTTCTTGGAGTAGTTTAAGCTATCCTCTGACACGACTCCAAACATATGCTTGCCAGTAGATAAGGTCCCGGACCTAGGCAAGCCAAGGCTGCGGGAATTTTCAAGCCAAACTTTTCGTCGCGACTTCGTAAACATCCTTGGAAATTTTCTCGGTGCCGGCGATGCGTTGCAACTGGCCGCGCATCAGCGCCTGCCGGTTTTCGTCGTAGCGCCGCCACTGCGCCAGCGCCGTGACCATGCGCGAGGCGACTTGCGGGTTGACGCTGTTGAGGGCGATGACATGGTCGCCTAAGAATGCGTAGCCCGCACCGTCCGCCGCATGGAAATTGACCGGGTTGTTCTGGCTGAACGCGCCGATCACCGAGCGCACCCGGTTTGGCGTGGCAAGATCGAATGCGGGATGCTCCAATAGCCCGCGCACGGCGGCCAAGCCCCCCGGCAGATGGCAGGCGGCCTGCAAGGCAAACCACTTGTCGACCACCAAGTCCTCTTTTTGCCATTGCCGGTAGAAGGCCTCCAGGCAGGCTGGCTTCTCGGGGTTGTGGCTGTTGACGATGCAGTCCAAGGCGGCGATCTGGTCGGTCATGGTGCGGGCCTCACGGAACTGGCGGACAGCCAGCGCGTGCGTGTGCGGGCTGTCCAGTTCGGCCAGGAAATCCAGGCAGACATTTTTCAGGCTGCGCCGCCCGATGGCCTCGGCGTCGAGGCGGCCGGACTCGTCGCGGTGGTTGGCGAGGTACAAGGCTTCAAGCTCCGCGCCCAAGGCCACGGCCAATTCCCGCTTGACCCCGTGCAGGGCGGCGTGGACGGCGTCCGGGTCGATGGTTTTCATCAAGGCGCTGACATAGGATTCCGAAGGCAGGGTCAGCAGCAGCGCGAGGTAGGACAGGTCGTCCCAGTCTTGGGCCAGCGCCAGCCGGTAAGCCTCCACCAGATGCGGGTCGGCCTTTTGCGGATGCTCGCCTTCGATGAGCTGCTCCACCCGGCTGAGGATGATCTGGCTGGCCAGGGACTGGCCGGCGTCCCAGCGGTTGAAGGGGTCGCTGTCATGGGCCAGCAGGAAGGCCAGTTCCTCGTAGCTGTGGTGCACATGCAGGCGGACCGGCGCGGAAAAGCCGCGCAGCGCGGAAACCACCGGCTTTTCCGCCAAGTTGACGAAGCGGAAGCGCTGTTGCGCCGCCTTCACGTCGAGGACGCGGGTGGTGGGTCCGGGCTCTTCCTCGCCTTCCAGTTGCAGCGGGCAATCCTGGCCGTCGGGGCCGACCAAGCCCAGCGCGAACGGGATGTGCAGCGGCTCTTTCACGGGCTGGCCGGGGGTCGGCGGGCAGCTTTGCTTCACCGTCAACGTCAGGCTTTGCGCCTGGGCGTCGTACTCGCTGGCGACGGACAACTCCGGCGTGCCGGCCTGGCTGTGCCAGCGGCGGAACTGGGCCAGATCCACGCCGCTGGCGTCTTCCATGGCGCGGACGAAATCCTCGCAGGTCACCGCCTGGCCGTCGTGGCGCTCGAAATACACATCCATGCCCTTGCGGAAACGCTCCTTGCCCAGCAGGGTGTGGATCATGCGCACCACTTCCGCGCCTTTCTCGTACACGGTCAGCGTGTAGAAATTGTTGATTTCCATGTACGACTCGGGCCGCACCGGATGGGCCAGGGGGCCGGCGTCCTCGGCGAACTGGCGGGTGCGCAGCAGTTCCACGTCGTCGATGCGCTTCACCGCCCGCGAGTGGCGGTCGGCGGTGAATTCCTGGTCGCGGAACACCGTCAAGCCTTCCTTCAGGCTCAACTGGAACCAGTCCCGGCAGGTGATGCGGTTGCCGGTCCAGTTGTGGAAATACTCGTGGGCGATGACCGCCTCGACGTTTTCATAATCGGCGTCGGTGGCGGTGTCGGGCCGGGCCAGCACAAACTTGGTGTTGAAGATGTTCAGCCCCTTGTTCTCCATCGCCCCCATGTTGAAATGGCTGACCGCGACGATCATGTATAGATCCAGGTCGTATTCGCGCCCGAAGACTTCCTCGTCCCAGGCCATGGCGTTTTTCAAGGACTGCATGGCATGGCCGCATTTGTCGGCGTCGTGGGCCTCGACGAAGATTTGCAGCTTCACCTCCCGCCCCGAGCGGGTGGTGAACACGTCGTCCACCGCCGTCAACTGCCCGGCCACCAGCGCGAACAGGTAAGAAGGCTTGGGGAAGGGGTCTTCCCATTTCACCCAGTGGCGGTTTTTCTTCAAGGCGCCGACCGACACCAAGTTGCCGTTGGACAGCAGCACCGGATAGCGCGAGCGGTCGCCGATCAGCATCACCGAAAACTTCGCCATCACGTCCGGGCGGTCGGGGAAATAGGTGATTTTGCGGAAGCCCTGCGCCTCGCACTGGGTGCAGAGCATGTCTTTGGACAGGTACAGCCCTTCCAGCGCGGTGTTGGCCTGGGGGTTGATGCGCGTTTCGATGTCCACGGTGAACACGTCCACCTTCGGCGCGCCGGGGATAATCAGGCTCTCTTCCGTCACCTGGTATTGGCTGGGCTTGAGCGGCTGGCCGTTGAGCTTCACCACATCCAGCGCCAGATCCTCCCCGTCCAGCACCAGCGGCGCGTTGGTGTTGGGGCTTTGGCGGTTCTTCTGCACGGTCAGCCGGGACGCGACGCGGGTGTCTTGCCCGTCCAGGATGAAGGTCAGGTCAACCTGACCCACGCAATATTCCGGCGGAGTGTAATCCTTGAGATAAACGGTGGCGGGCGTGGCTTCGCGCATTGTGGTTCCCGTGGGCTAGGGGTGGAGGCGGAATGTGGGGCGGTAGTTTAACCTGAGACGGGGAGGAGAAGTAGGCCGGAATAAGCCCGCTTGTCCCGCGCTTGTCGAAGGGCGTGGTGCCGGGCGGGCGTTTCCGGCAAAACCGGGCGCAATGCCGGAATAAGCCTGTCCTGGCTGCGCCGGACAGGCTTATTCCGGCCTGCGAGGCCGCCCGGTCAAGCCCCCAACACCTGCCGTCCGATCAGCCGTATCAGCTCGCAACGCCAACGGAAGCGCCCCTCCTGTTCCACCAGCAGCCCCTCCCAGTATAAGCGGCGCAGCAAGGCTTGCACCGGCCAGGGTTCGTAACGCCCCAAGTCGTCCCGTTTGAGCAGGCTGGCGACCCGCTCGGCGTTGCCGTCTTCCCGGTAGGCGGAGAAGCGGGCCCGCAGGATGGCATCCTGCCGCAGCTTTTCGGCCACGGCGGCCAGATCCGCAGGGGTGGCCGGCTGCATCTGCAAGGCCCGCTGGATCAGCCGGCCATTGCCGCCGGTCAGGCGCAGCAGGATGGCCGCGCTTTGTTCCGTCAGGCTGCCTGCGGAACCCTGCCAATCGAGGATGTCGGCCATGCTAGGCTCGGGCCACAACAAGGTCTCGGCCTTGTGCAGCGGGCTCAAATGGCCTTCTTTGAAGCGTAGCTCCAATAAGTTCTCGCCGCCGCACAGCACGATCTTGAGCCAGTCGGAATAGCGCTCGTTCAAGTCGCGCAGGGCGTGGGACAAGGCCCGCCGCCCGCTCGCCGAGCCTTCCTCCATGCGGGTGATGAACAGGAACATGGATTTGCCGCGATCCAGGCAATCCGCCAGGAGGAATTCAAAATCGCTGGATTTGTGGCAGAGCCTTCCCTTGACAATCTGGTTGCCGAGATAGCTGAGGTATTCGCCTTTGTCGGCGTCGGGCCGGGCCAGGGGGACCAGATGGAGGGTGTTGTCCGCCCCAAAGCGGCGGTACGCCTCGGCGAGGATGGCGCGGTGCGTGGGCGTCCTGTCGCGGTCGGCGGGGGCCAGCAGCATGGCTGTCCCGTTGGTCTTCAAGGCCGTGAACACCGCGCCTAAAAAGTCTTCCTCGCTTTGCGCCAAGGGGCGCGTGGCCATGCTTGCCAGGCGCGGCACGGGCGGCGGCGGGATTTCCAGTTCGACCGTCAAGTCTAGGGGGGCGTCGGGCGGCAGGCCCCTCAGCTCGCGCAGTATTTGGCGGAAGCCGGACTCGTAGGCGGCGGCGCTGGGATCGGCAAAATCGACGCACAAATTCTGGCCCAGGAAAGGGAGCTTCGGGGTGGCGGTAAAGGACAGGGCGATGATGCGGAAGCCAGGCTCGGTTTTTTGCCGAACCTGCATGGCCTCGTATTCGTCTTGCGCCCAGCCGGATTCCAGGGCTTCGGGCGTCACCAGAAAAATGCCGTGGCGGGAATTCCACAAGGCGTCGTAGCGTTGCCCGGCAATCGGTTTGCCGGGGATTAGCCCGGCATGGTCAAAGCTGGCCTCCAGGCCGCACCGCATGAGGTTGTCCGCCAGGACCTTGACCCAGGTCCGGTTCTCATTGCAATGGCTGATAAAAACGTCGTACATATCCCCTCTTCAAAAAAATTTCCAGTTTCCTTATTCGGCCCGGCAGATTATCCCCGTCTTTGCGGTGGATTGGAACGGCTGGGCGGGCGAACTTCCTGGCAAGGGGGAAGGGGACGCAACCCTCGGCGCCTAGCAGACGCATATCGTGGCGCAAATATTGCTAATAACGATTGCTAAGAGCGTCGGCGCGGCGGGGCCGTCGCGGGCTTAGGCCCGCTCTTAAGGCAAAACCGGCAGGTGGCACGCTTTCACCCCTCCAATTTGCTTTTCAGCTTGAGCAGACCCTCGTGGTGGGGGTCCGCATCCAAGCCTTCCAGCACCCTTTTTAGGCTTTCCGCCCGGTCGCCTTTTTCGTAGGCCTCCCAGGCGGCCTGTTCTTCGGCGTCGGCGATTTTCCTGATGCCGTTGATGGCTTTTTCGTTGTAAGGGTCGATTTTCAGCACTTCCTGGTAGGCCCACAGCGCGTTGCTGCCGGTGGGCGCGGTGAGGTAGCCCACGTCGAAGTGGATGGCGGCGAGCTCCAGCAAATCGTCGATTTTCCGCTGCTGCTCCGGGGTGATCTCGACGGCGATGGGCGGCGGCGGCGCGGGCGGGGTGATGAAATGGAAATACAGGTTGCCGGAGGTGATGGCGGCGGCGAGCGCGGCCGCCGTCCAAGCGCTGTAGAACAGCTTGGAATGCGGTTGCAACAGCTTGAGGAACTCGGCCACGCTGGCGATGCGGTCTTCCTGTTGGAAAGCCAGACCGCGTTGCAAGGCTCTCCATTGGTTGCGCCGCAGGCCGGCGATGGGCTTGAGCTGCACTTTCAATTCCAGGGCCGTTTCCGCCGACAGCTTGCCGAAGGGATGCTTGCCGGTGAGCAGCTCGTAAGCCACGCAGGCGAGGGCGTAGATGTCGTCGCGGGGGTCGGGCGGCTGGTGCCGCAGTTGCTCCAGGCTGGCGTAGGCGGGGGTCATCGCGCCGAGGTCGCGGGCGTTGAACACGGTGGCGTCCGCGCCCTTCTCGGGCCGTCCGATGGCGGTGGCGATGCCGAAATCCAACACCTTGGCGTCGCCTTGTTGGGTGACGAACACATTGCCCGGCTTGAAGTCGGAGTGGACAATGTTTTTCTTGTGGGCGTAGGCCAGCGCCGCCCCCATGCCCTCGATCAGCGGCCAAGCCTTCTTAAACGGCATCCCGCTCTCCTTTAATTCGCGGATGACGTGGTTCAAGGGCCGGCCTTGCAGGTGTTCCATGGTCATGAACACATACGCCCCGTCGCGATCAAAATCGTAGACGGTGATGATGTTGGGGTGGGACAGGGTTTGCGCGCGCTTGGTTTCCCGTTGCAAGGCGATGAGGGAAACCGGGTTGTCGCGGAAATCCTGGTTGAGCACTTTCAGCGCGACGAAGGGTTCGCGGTCGTTGGCCTCCACCTTGCGCAAGTCCAGCGCCTTGAACACCGAACCCATGCCGCCCTTGCCTAACATCTCCTTCAGCACGAAACGGTCTTTCAACACCACGCCCACGTCCAGTTCCTGGCCTGGGGCCAGGGATGAGGACGCCGTGAGGTTTTCCCCGGCCAAGGTGTCCAGCCAAGTCTTGGCGATCCCGCCGGTGGTGATGTGCGACAGGTTGACCGTGCCGGCGTGGGTTTCGGGCAGGGCTTGGGTCGGGGCTTCGGCGGTGGCAGTGACGGCCGGGGTGCCGGCCAGGCGCAGGGTTGCCGGCTCCGTCGCGGCGCCGGTCCCGGTGTAAACTTCGGTCTGTCCGTCGCTTGTGGCCACCGTCAATGCCTCTTGCGCCGGCGTCGCGCCGCTGCCGGCCGGGTGGGTGACGACGAGGGTCGCAAGCTCCCCGGCCTCGTCCGTGGCGGCGGGCGGCAGCTTGGCCTGTGCCTCGCGTGGTTCGGCCAGGACTTGGGTGGCCTCGGCAGCAGTCTCAGCCAAGGGTGCCGGCTCGGGGGCGGCATTCCCGCCTGCCCGCAGGGGGCTGGACTCTGTTGAAAAAAGCCGGGTGCGGTCAGCGTCCATGTCCACCGCCAAGTCCTCCCGCGCCGGCGTCGCGCCGCTGCCGGCCGGGCGGGTGACGACGAGAGTCGCAAGTTCCTCGGCCTCGTCCGTGGCGGCGGGTGGCAGCTTGGCCGGTGCCTCGCGTGCTTCGGCCAGGATTTGGGTGGCCTCGGCAGTCTCGTCCAAGGGTGCTGGCTCGGGGGCGGCCTCTGTTGAAAAAAGCCGGGTGCGGTCAGCGTCCATGGCTACCGTCAAATCCTCCCGCGTCGGCGTCGCGCCACTGTTCGCTTGGCTAGTGACGACGACGGTCGCAAGCTCATCGTCCGGCGCGGCGCGTTCCGCTGGCGGTTCTGAGGGTTTTTGCAAGGACATGGGGGGCGTTCTCCGGGAAGGGCGTCGGGTGGTCAAGGCACATCGTGGAGTATCTTAGGCCATAGCGCATCCCAACAACATACATGGTCAAACCCCGCCACCGTCACGATCCGCGCAGTGCGCCGCTTGCCCAACAGCGGACGGAACAGGGCGGGGGGAATGGTTGCGTCATTTTCACCCAGATAGTGGATTTCGGGAAATGCGCCGCCGGCAAAATCGGCGGGGTTGAGGGAGCCGCGCAAGCGGCTATAGTGGTGCAGATCCGCCCACACGTCGATGTCGGTGTTGCCCGCCAAGGTCAGCACCGCCAGGGTTTCGGGGAAACGCTGCGCCAGCAGCAGCGCGAGCGCGCCGCCACCGCTGTGGCCCAGGAAGACCAAGCCGCCCCGTGGATTTTCCAGCAAGAATCCCGCCAAGGCGGCCGCCATCGACTCGACCACTTCCGCCCCGTAGCGCCCGTGCGTCCACAGCCATGGCGAACAGCCGGGATCTTGGGCATGGCCGTTGTAACAGGGCCGTCCCAGATACAGCGCGGGCGAGCGGTCTTGGCGCATCAGTTCCAGCATCAGCGGATGGCGCGGCGTCGGGTCCGCGCTGATTTGGTCGAAGCTGGCCCAAGGCAGGCCGTCGCCTTCCAGGTAGACATGCAAAACCTCGCCCCGCCCGCCCTTGGCGAAAGCCTCAAGCCGGAAGCCCTTGCCCGCCAGCGTCTTGTGGGCAAAGCCGGATTCCTCGCCGAGTCGCAGCAGCCGTTCGGTCGGGCTGGCGCAGGATGGCAACAAGGCTGCCAGGGTTAGCAGGGCGGCAAGCTTCCTTAGGCCGTGGCGGAGCAGGGTGGGCCAGCGTCTTTTCGCTTGCCCACCCATGACGCCAGTTCCACGAAGACAAACGCTGAAACCGTTTGCCCGCCTTATCTGAATCTGATTGTCCTTCATGCAAGCGCAAAATTTATGGCTGGAGAACCAGAACAAATCATAACCGGGGGCATGTCAATTGTGCGCCCTCCCCGTCGCGTGGAGCGGACTTTAGCCCGCGAAAATCGCGGCCTGAAGGCCGCTCCCACAGATGATTGGCCGGCCTATCCCGCAACGGATAGGTGGCGAGGATGGAACACCCTGCCCACTTGCGCTATCTTCCCCAGGCGCACCCCTGCGCTTCTATGCTGGGCCTCGAGCTGAACAATCTCGTTTCGGCAGGGTGCGCCGCCCTACTTCAACCTGCCCGTGCAGCCGATTCAGTGATAGTTCGAGTGATTGTGATGTTGGACTCTTTTCCGGCTTGGCGTTCCTGCTTGCCCGGTGCCGCCCTTGTGTTGGCTTTGTTGGCGGTGGCCCCGCCCGTGTTGGCGAGGGGGCCGCTGCCGGGCATCATCGGACAGGATGACCGTGTGCCGCTCGATACCGATTCCTGGCCTTGGCAGGCAATAGGCCGCGTCAACCAAGCCAACGGTGCCCATTGCACCGGCGCGCTGATTGCCGCCGACGCGGTGCTGACCGCCGCCCACTGTCTGATCGACCGCCGCACCGGCCTTTGGCTGGCCGCCCATGAGGTGGTTTTCGTGGCGGGCTATCGCCGTGACGAGGATGCCGGTTTTTCGCGTGGCCGCGACATTCTCCGTCCGCCGCAGGCCATCGACGCGAAGAACCCGACGGTCCAGGGTGTCGTCAATGATTGGGCCGTGCTTTACCTGGAACATGCCTTGCCCGTCCGCCCCATCCCGGTCCGGCCTTTGCCGCCCGTTGTTGAAAACGGGAAGAGCCTCGCCGTGCATTTGATGTTGGCCGGCTACAGCCAAGACCGTCCCCACTTGCTTTCCCTGCACGATGGCTGCGGCCTGCTTGACCGGCTGGACGATGGCCGCATCCTGGTCACCGATTGCGACAGCACGCGCGGCGATTCAGGCTCGCCGCTGCTGTGGAAACAGGGGAAAAACATGTGGATAGCCGGAGTCGCCTCCGCATTTGTCGTGCGGGGATTCCAGCAGGGCAGTTACGCGGTCAACGCCTCCGTCTTTATCGACCGGATAGCCAAGGCGCGATGACTTAGACTTTGCGCTCGTGGCGCTTGCGCTTGAGCATGATTAAGGTCAGCGCGGGGCCGGAGATGGCGTAGCCCAGGAAGAACAGGAACAGGGTCAGGGGCGGATGGGCGAAGCCCACGGCGAAGGCCAGCATGACCACGATGGCCTTGAGGAACGGCACCCGTCCGCGCAGATCCACATCCTTGAAGCTGTAATACCTGAAATTGCTGACCATCAGCAGGCCGGTGGCGATGGCCAGCCCCAAGGCGACGGAGGCCACGCCGGGGCCGCTCCAGCCTTGGTCCACGCAAAGCCAGATGAAGCCGGCCAGGATGGCGGCGGCGGAAGGGCTGGGCAAGCCTTGGAAAAAACGCTTGTCTTCCTTGCCGATCTGGGTGTTGAAGCGGGCCAGCCGCAAGGCCGCGCCGGCGCAATGGACGAAGGCCGCGACCCAGCCGAGTTTGCCCAAGCTGACCAGCGACCAGATGTAAATCACCAGCGCCGGGGCCGCGCCGAAGGAAATCATGTCGGCCATGCTGTCGTACTCGGCCCCGAACGCGCTCTGCGTATTGGTCATCCGGGCGACGCGGCCATCCAGCCCGTCCAGGATCATCGCCACGAAAATGGAGATGGCCGCCACATGGTAGTTCTGGTTTAAAGCCGCCGTGACGGCGTAGAAGCCGGCGAACAGCGCCGCCGTGGTGAAAAGATTGGGCAGCAGGTAGATGCCGCGCCTACGCTTGGGTATCGGGGTTGTGTCTTCGCTCATGGCTCGCCTTAAGGCAGTGATCGGAAAACAGTGCCACCCTCTGGCATCCTGCTCCCCTCCCCGCTGCGGGGGAGGGGCCGGGGGAGAGGGCTTTCGCCTAGTTCTTGGTCTTGTCGACGATCTTGTTCGCCTTGATCCAAGGCATCATATCGCGCAGCTTCGCGCCTACCTGCTCGATCTGGTGCTCACGGCCCAGTCGGCGCTTGGCCTTCAGGGTCGCCGCGCCGGCCTGGTTCTCCAGGATGAATTCGCGGGCGAACTCGCCGGTCTGGATTTCCGTCAGGATCTTCTTCATCTCCTTCTTGGTTTCCTCGGTGACGACACGCGGGCCGCGGGTCAAGTCGCCATATTCCGCCGTGTTGGAGATGGAGTAGCGCATGTTGGCGATGCCGCCCTCATACATCAGATCCACAATCAGCTTGAGTTCGTGCAGGCACTCGAAGTAGGCCATTTCCGGCGCGTAGCCGGCCTCGACCAGCGTCTCGAAGCCCGCCTGCACCAGCGCCGTCGCGCCGCCGCACAGCACCGCCTGCTCGCCGAACAGGTCGGTCTCGGTCTCTTCGCGGAAGCTGGTCTCGATGATGCCCGCCCGCCCGCCGCCGTTGGCGGAAGCGTAGGACAGCGCGATGTCCTTGGCGCGGCCCGAGGCATTCTGGAACACCGCGATCAGCGAAGGCACGCCGCCGCCTTGGGTATAGGTCGAACGCACCAGATGGCCCGGACCCTTCGGCGCGATCATGATGACATCCAGGTCGGCGCGGGGCTGGATCTGCTCGAAATGGATGTTGAAGCCGTGGGCGAAGGCCAAGGCCGCGCCCTGCTTGATGTTCGGCTCGATCTGCTCGGCGTAGAGCTTGGCCTGGTGCTCGTCCGGGGCCAGCACCATGATGACGTCGGCGGCTTTCACCGCGTCGGCGATGGCCAGCACGGCCAGCCCGGAGTTTTGCGCCTTGACGGCGGACGCCGAGCCTGGGCGCAGCGCGACGATGACATCGACGCCGGATTCCTTCAGGTTCAGCGCGTGGGCGTGGCCCTGCGAACCGTAGCCGATGATGGCGACCTTCTTGCCTTGGATGATGGAAAGGTCGGCGTCTTTGTCGTAATAGACCTGCATAGTGTCTCCTCGTGGGGGTGTTGCTTGATGTTAAACGAACTGTGTGAAGCAATGATGACCGGCCATTATAGGGGTTCGGCGCGGATTTCGGGAGGGCTGCGGGGATTTTTTGCAGGGCGGCGCTTTGACCTACGGCATAGCTTGCTGGCTGATTTTTGTTGTGGCCGGTCATGGCAGCAGCAAATTCCGAAAAGGTTCGCGTTGCTTCCAACGATACGCCTGAAAATCCCTCTGGTCAGTGGAGAGGATGCGTCCATGCCCAAGATGCCCAGCCAGAATCACCAGCGAGGCGTCCGCCAGATCCATCAGCGTTGCAATCCTTCCTGAATGTTCGCAGTGAAGGTCAAAAACCTCGAAAGCGCCTTTTTGATAGTTCTCCATGAATTTGGTTTATGCTGTGTGCCCTAATTCACGCAGCAGCAAATGGCAGGTTTCCGTCATGACCGGCCAAGTCGTGATAAAGCTTTCACCCTGTTTGGATAGTTCGATAAACCGGTATTTGGCGGCTTCATGGTGCTTGTCACGGCTATTCGCCAAAGCGACCCAAAAACCGGAGTCAGCGATCACCATGTTTTTCTCGCAGATGCTCCGTCAATTTTGCTTTGTAGTTTTCTGAAAGCGATGGGTCGGCCTCGCCGCAGCCGATAAAACCGGAGGCCATGACAACTTCTGCCGGATTCAGCTTGCGAGGTTTTACATCGCTTTGCATGGCATTATCGACGACCACCACAATTTCATGCTTGCCCGGCTGTATTTCCGCAGGCAATTGAATGTGCAAGCCACGGTCTTCCGGCACTTCGTATTCAATTTTTAGGGACAGCATTGTAGTTCTCTAAAATGAAGGTTTTGTAGATCGGTCGATAGATTTGCCATTTTAATCTTGCTTGGCCGCTTGGCTTGCAGGAAAACGTAAACAGCGAGGCTCGTTCCTCACCGAGCCCTATGGCGCTATGGATACGCAATGATAGAATTAAATTCAGATATGTTTGCGGGGGAAGGCCAAAGAGAATTGTTTTTCGGTAGCCTCGACTTATCTATCACGCCAACATTTTTTCTAAAGAAGTCTAAGTCAAATTTTGAGTTAGTTGCCTCATGCTCTATTTTTGTCGGAATTGATAGAAGATATAAGTTCTCTTCGCTGTTGAAATCAAGTCGGAATAATCCATTGTCAAATGCCCAGTGACATTGTTTGCATAGGCATATTCCATTCGCGGTAGAATTTATTTGATGGGTTGACCAAGGTAAAATATGCGCACCGTCAACGCCTGCTGAATCAAATATTTCGAGCTTTGGGAAGCGTTCGCCAGAAAATAGGCAGCGATAGTCATATGCTTCTCTGACGGCTAAACTGAATTCTCTGGCCCCTAATCCTCTATCTGCTTGCCTGCGCCACTTTTTTATTCGGGCAAGCTTTGAGGCTTCTGGTTGGGTGAAGTTGTCTTCGGTGTCATAACCAGACAAATCTTCCGAAATCCCTGTTGCCACGTCGTGAAGTATTTTGGAAAGATCGAGTTCTTGTGAGATGAGTGGTACTATATCACGATCAGTCGAGAATCTCTTTTGCAATTCTTTTGCTACTTTGTGAATCGCTAAATGATCTGAAGCACTAACTGCGTCCATGTGATTCAGCAATAAAGAGGCTAAGTCACTGTTATGAGATGTAGCAGCGTTCCATAATTTGATAATAAGGGACATCCGCCCCGCAAAATCGATATTCAAAACTCCAGACTGATTCTTTGCCCATAGATGCGTAGGTGCAAAGACCACTGATGATGAGTTGGCATCAACTAAGTCCACATCAATGCCATACAATATATACTTTTGGCTTTCGAGTTGCAGCAGACTATTGGTGGGGGTTTTGATGAGTTCTCTTCTAGGAGGGGGAAGCAGCAGGATTGAGGAGATAAGCACATAGGGATGTAAGCCGTCGCTTTCGGGGCGTATTCGAGGCTTGCCATTCAATCTATGGGTTTTTGCTTTTCCTTCTATTGTAATGACTGGGGTAATTTGATAGCGGAAACTCTTTTCCAGCAAATCGGATGCATGAAGTCCGTTGTACGATCCGGCCAATTCATAGTCGCCTCTCCCGCCGCTCGGTCTGAGTGCTATACGCATTCTAATTCTCCAAAAGATATGGGCTGTTGGTTTGGGCTCATCCTTGGCAAATAAGCCGCATCTTGCTTCCTGCCGCTTAAATGTTCTAGCGCAGACTGTAAGGGTGGGAATAAATACCTGTTTTGAGATGCGACCCGACGCAAAATTCCTTCTGCGGCATTGGCGCTAAGAAAATATCTAGGTTCAGGTTTTTCTGTTTCGATAATATCAATTAAGTCTGAGGGAATAAGGTAGCTTAAGGAAGGCTTGGTATTGTTGGTTATGAATTCATTTTTCCAAGCTAGACCTGCATTAGGCCAAACAGTTTTTTCGTTGGAAAGCCTAGCTTTAGAAAGATTTCCCGTCATTGATTTCGGGCCGCGCAGACCGGGCCATAAATTTAGCGCATGCAAGAATGTTGCAGGCGGTTGCGCGTCTGCAAAATGATTGTCTTGGGAAGAATGTAATTGCTGCTTTATGCGGTTAGCAATCCACCTTATTACATTCACTGTCACCGCATTACCGAGTGCGTGGTATCTTAGGCTATCTGCTTTTTCTATATCAATAAGCTGTGTTTCTATCTTCGTCCAGTTATCTGGAAAACCTTGTAGCCTCTCGCATTCTAATGGGGTCAATCGACGGACTTCATTATTGTATGGGATATATGTTCTGCTCCAGTCGGTTCCTGTGTGTCGTCCAGATGTTGCCGCTAGGCAAAAAGCCAATTTTGGGGGTATGGGGCCAATGCTTGGTTTCCAAGATGTGGTTAAGAATCCTTCTCTTTCATTTTTTAAGTGAATAGGCGGGCAATCTTCAAACAAGACATTTCCCGCTGCTATCGGATTGTCCTTCCATGCACAGATATACACGCGAGGACGCGACTGCGGTACACCAAAATAGCGGCTATTCAATAATCGCCATGCCACAGAGTAACCAAGGCTATTTAAGATATATAGCAGTTCTGCGAAATCCTTGCCCATGTTCGAATTGAGCAAGCCATGTACATTTTCAATCAGGATACATTTTGGTTGCTTAGCCCCTGCTAATTCAGCTAGCCTATAAAACAACCCAGAACGTGAGCCATTCAATCCGTGGCGTCCATTCGAGCCTCTAGCGACTGATAAATCTTGGCATGGAAAGCCACCGCACCAAACAGCAGAGCCTGGAATATTGTCGGGATTTAGTTTTGTTATGTCTTTATGAGAAATGACGTTGGGCCAATGGTGCTGCAATACTGAATGACAATAAGTATTTATTTCGCACTGGAATGTAACCTCAAACCCGGCTTGTTCAAAGCCAAGATCAAAGCCTCCAATTCCCGAAAATAGGGAAACAACTTGTGGTTTATTTGTCATGTTTTCAATCATAACAGTAAATATTTTAGTGGCATAAGGCGGTAACTCGCATTCCGTCAGGTGTAATAGTCGGGCAGGCGTCTTTTTGCTGCCCACCAATTATGCCGATTCTCTGGCGTTATCGGCAATAACTCAATACCCGATCCAGCCAGTGCTTTGTCAAGCCAATGGGTGTGCGGGCAAGGCAAGACAATGCGTTTGTGCCGATCCAGCCAAGCGACTTCAAAGCAGGAAATGGCGGATACGCCTACCCGCTTGGAAGATTCGATTTGCCGGACCCATGAGGCTTTCAGGTGGTTGCGGTCTAGGTTGACCCACCATAGCCAAACATGAGTATCCAGCACAATCATGCCGGCAAATCCCAATCGCCAGAGGGTGCGCTATCGAATAGTTCGCCGTTGATGGACAGCTTGCCGGCAATGTCAGGATGCGGACGCCGCAACGGGGGCAGATCCATGGCGACCGTCCGGCGTTGCGCGATAAACTCCACAAAGTCCAAAATTTCCACCAGTTTGGCGTCGTCAAGCACATGCAGACGCTCGACGATGGTTTGTTCTAAGCCTGTGTTCATGGGTGTGCCTTGCAAGGTTTTCCGCGTTAAGTGGCGGGTGATTCGGATGCCGGTTTCTCCATCTCGCTAGAGCCTATCCTGCCTATTACCCGGCTGTGCAAGGTAATTTTTGCCCCTTCCCAATCCTCGGCGCGGGTGTGCGGGTTATCCTCGTCGAAGGCAATTTCTTCGTCCCTCATCGTCCGTCGCCTGTCCCAATCAGTACCCGAGTGCTTGTGCGTAGGTTTTTCATTCATATCGCCTGTGATTCAAGCATCATAATGAAACCGGCAGGCAATAATCACAAGCTCGCTGTCTGTTGCCCGGTAGACAAGGCGGTTGGTATCGTCGATCCGCCTTGACCAGTAGCCGGACAAATTGCCGCGCAGGGGTTCAGGCTTGCCGAGGCCGGAAAAAGGCTCCCGCGCCGCCGCCGAAATTAGGGCGTTGATGCGCTTTAATGTCTTTCTGTCTTGCTCTTGCCAGTACAAATACGCCTCCCAGGCATCGGGGACGAAGCGGATGCTGCGCATTATTCGCCATCAAGCAATGCCCGCGCTTGTGCCTGCCCCGCCTTGTCCTGCCGGATGGCCCGTGCCAAGGCTTCGGCGTTGGCGTGTGTGGAGAGCAAATGCAGGGTTTCCATCATGCTGTTGTAATAATCCAGCGACATGACGACAGCGTCCCCCTCGGTAGGGCGGCGGCTAATGATGGTGACATCGGCGTCTTGCTGCACGCCGTCCAAGACAGATTTGAGCGCGTTGCGTGCGTGGGAGTAAGTGACGACTTTCATGGCGTCCTCGCTGGTTTTGGCTCAGGCGCGGGAGATTGTCCAGCCCCTTGCTATAAAGCTAAGGGGCTGGCATTGCCAGGTTAAACCGACAACCCCCGCTCCCCGCGCAAGATGCCGGTGGTGCCGGAGCGCACGACTTCGATGATGTTGTCGTCGCCTACGGTGTGCAGGAAGGCGTCGAGCTTGGACTTTTCGCCGGTGATTTCGATGACGTAGCTGGTGGGGGTGACGTCGAGGATGTTGCCCCGGAAGATGTCGGCGAGGCGCTTGATCTCTTCGCGCATCTCGTTGACGGCGCGGGTCTTGACCATCATCAACTCGCGCTCGATATGGGCGGATTCGGAGATGTCGATGAGTTTGACCACGTCGATCAGTTTGTTCAACTGCTTGGTGATTTGCTCGATGATCTCGTCGCTGCCGGTGGTGACCAGGGTCATGCGCGACAGCGTGGGGTCTTGGGTGGGGGCGACGGTCAGCGATTCGATGTTGTAGCCGCGTGCGGAGAACAGCCCGGCGACGCGGGACAGCGCGCCGGATTCGTTTTCGATGAGGATGGAGATGATGTGGCTCATGGTTTCAGGCAAGCTCCGTGTCGGTGTTGACGCCGGGGGCGAGGCGCATGTCGTGGTGCGCCCGGCCGGCTTCAATCATCGGGTAGACGTTTTCGGTCGGGTCGGTGTGGAAGTCCAGGAACACCGTGCGGTCCTTGAGCCGCAAAGCTTCTTCCAGGGCCGGGCGCACGTCTTCGTGCTTGTCGATGCGCATCCCGACATGGCCGAAGCTTTCCGCCAGCTTGACGAAATCCGGCAGGGTTTCGTGGTAGGAGTGCGAGTAGCGGCTTTCGTAGGTGAACTCTTGCCACTGCCGCACCATGCCCATGTAGCCGTTGTTGAGGTTGAGGATTTTGATCGGCGTGCGGTATTGCAGCGCCGTCGCCAGTTCCTGGATGCACATCTGGATGCTGGCTTCGCCGGTGATGCAGGCGACATCGTGGTCGGGGAAGGCCAGCTTGACGCCGATGGCGGCCGGCAGCCCGAAGCCCATGGTGCCAAGCCCGCCGGAGTTGATCCAGCGGCGCGGCTGGTCGAATTTGTAGTATTGCGCCGCCCACATCTGGTGTTGGCCCACGTCCGACGTGACATAAGCGTCGCCACGGGTGAGTTCCCACAGTTGTTCGATCACATACTGCGGCTTGATGACTTTGCCGCTGCGGTCGTAGCCTAGGCTGTCCAGGCCGCGCCAGCCGTTGATCGTCTCCCACCACGCAGCCAGCGCGGCGGCGTCGGGCTTGGCCTCGCTGGCTTTGAGCAATTCCAGCATTTCTTGCAGGACGGGCTTGACCTCGCCGACGACGGGAACGTCCACGCGCACGACTTTGGAAATCGAGGCTGGGTCCACATCGACGTGGATGATCTTGGCGTGGGGGCAGAATTCGGGCAGCCTGCCGGTGATGCGGTCGTCGAAGCGCGCGCCGATGGCGATCAGCACGTCGCATTCGTGCATCGCCATGTTGGCTTCATAAGTGCCGTGCATGCCCAACATGCCGACGAACTGCGGGTCGGTGGCCGGGTACGCGCCCAGGCCCATCAAGGTGTTGGTGATCGGAAAGCCGAGCAACCGGGTCAGTTCGGTCAACTCCGCCGCCGCCTCGCCCAAGATGACGCCACCGCCGGTGTAGAGCATCGGGCGCTTGGCGGTCAGCAGCAAATCCACCGCCTTCTTGATCTGCCAGCGGTGGCCTTTGACCGACGGATGGTAGGAGCGCAGGCTCACCGTCTTGGGATATTCGTAGGGAACCTTGATCTTGGGGTCGGTGATGTTTTTCGGAATGTCCACCAGCACCGGGCCGGGCCGGCCGGTGGTGGCGATGTGGAACGCCTTCTTGAGGGTCTCCGCCAGCTTGGTGACATCCTTCACCAGGAAATTGTGCTTCACGCAGGGGCGGGTGATGCCGACGATGTCGGCCTCTTGGAAGGCGTCGCTGCCGATCACCGGCAGGGACACCTGGCCGCTGATGACAACCAGCGGGATGGAGTCCATGTGGGCGGTGGCGATGCCGGTGACGGCGTTGGTCGCGCCGGGGCCGGAGGTTACCAGCACCACGCCGGGCTTGCCGGTGGCGCGGGCGTAGCCGTCCGCCGCGTGGGTTGCGCCTTGTTCGTGGCGCACCAGAATGTGCTTGATGGCGTCCTGCTTGAACAAGGCGTCATAAATATGCAACACCGCGCCGCCCGGATAGCCGAAGATGTATTCGACGCCCTCGTCTATCAGGCATTGGACCAGAATTTCCCCGCCGCTGAGATCCACGTTCGTACCCTCTAAAATGAATTGGGGCGTTCATGAAACGCCCGCGCAAAATGCAGCCAACAAAATGAAAATGGGCGGTAAAGCTACTCGCAATCGCCAGCCCAGTCAATAGCGCAGGATATGGGGTTTTACGCCGCTTGGCGGTCTTGGTCTGGCTCCAGGTCTTGGGCCAGGGCTTTCCAGTCCCGCGATTGGTCGCCGAAGACTAAAAAGTAAGGATTGAGCAGGGAGGCTTTGGTGTTGTAGGCGAGCGGCTCGCCGTTGAGGTCGGTGACCGCCCCGCCGGCGACTTCGACGACGCATTGGGCCGCTGCCGTGTCCCATTCGGAGGTGGGGCCGAGGCGGGGATAGAGGTCGGCGGCACCCTCGGCCACGAGGCAGAATTTCAGCGAGCTGCCGACAGATTTCATCTCATGCTCGCCCAGGCGAGCCAGGTAAAGCTCCAATTCCGGCGTTTTATGTGAGCGGCTGCCCGCCACCACCAGCCGCTCCGGCGCTTTGCCGCGCACGGCAATCTCCTTGGGCGCGGCGTCGCCGGTTTGTTTGAACGCCGCGCCGCCTTCCTCGGCGAAATAACAGGTTGCCGTCACCGGGGCGTAGACCACGCCCAGCACTGGCTTGTGTTCTCGGATCAAAGCGATGTTGACGGTGAATTCGCCGTTGCGCTTGACGAATTCTTTGGTGCCGTCCAGAGGGTCGATCAGCCAATAGGTGTCCCACGCGCCGCGCTCCTCGAAAGGGAGTTCCTCCGACTCCTCCGACAGCACCGGGTAAGCGCCCGGCAGGGTTTGCAAGCCTTCCGCCAGGCAGTGGTGGGCGGCCAGGTCGGCGGCGGTGAGCGGGGAATGGTCGGCCTTGTGGCCGACGCGGAAATCGGAATGGTAGATGTCGAGAATCTTCCCGCCCGCCTTCACCGCCAAGGCGACGGCGGCTTGCAGCAAGGGCGAGGGCGGGGTAGGGGCGGAGCGGGGCGATCCCACTATACTCTCGCCATGGCGCTCCCAATGCCGGGTTTTGTCGCCGAAGGCCAGGAAGTATGGGTTCAACAGTGAGGGTTTGGCGTTGTACAGCAGGGGTTTGCCGTGCAGGTCAGCCACCGCCCCGCCGGCGGCCTCGACGATACACTGGCCCGCCGCCGTGTCCCATTCGGCGCTGGGGCCGATGCAGGGGCAGAGGTCGGCTTCCCCTTCCGCCACCCGGCAGAAGGCCAAGGCGCTGCCCAGGCGCTCAAAAGCGTGCTGGCCGAGGTGGCTGAGGTAAGCATCCAGTCCCGCGCCGTGTTGCGGGCGGTTGCCTGCGACGGCCGGCCATTGCGGTGCCTGCATCCGCACGGCGATGTTCGCCGGTTCGCCCGCGCCGGTCTGCTTGAATGCCCCGCAGCCTTCGGCGGCGAAATAGCACAGGCGCAACGCGGGGGCGTAGACCACGCCCAGCACGGGTTTGTGTTGGTGGATCAGGGCGATGTCGACGGTGAACTCGCCGCTGTGGCGGATGAATTCGAGGCTGCCGTCCAGGGGCGCGACCAGCCAGTAGGTTTCCCAGTCCTTGCGTTCCTCGAAGGCAACGGGCGGCGACAGCGCCGCCAGCACCGGGAAGCCCCCGCTCAGGCCGGCCAGGCGTTCGCTCAGGAAATGGTGGGCGGCCAGCTCGGCGGCGGTGAGCGGCGAGCCGTCGGGCTTGCGGCCGACGCGGAAATCGGCATGATAGGCACCCAAGATCTTCTCGCCGGCGGCAATCGCCAAGGCGACGATGGCCCGCAGAAAACGCGACGGCGCCCGCATGATCGGCGCGGAAAAAGTTCCTTGGCTGCTGCTCACGTTTCTTTGCGTTCGGCGTGGGAGAGGGAGGTCGAGGCGGAAAAACCTGACTGGAATAGTAACCCATGATTGCTTGGGAAAAAATTGACAGCGTGTTTCTCGATATGGACGGCACCCTGCTGGATCTGAATTTCGATAACCATTTTTGGCAGGAATTCGTGCCCGCCCGATATGCTGAACGCAACGGCCTGGCTTTGGCGGAGGCAAAAACCCTGCTTGCTCCACGTTTTAAGGCGATGGAGGGGCGCTTGGAATGGTATTGCCTGGATTATTGGAGCGAACAGCTAGACCTGGATATCGCGGCGATGAAGCTGGAAATCGCCGGACTGATCCAGGTGCTGCCGCATGTGGTGGAATTCCTCGACGCCGTGCGCCTAGGCGGCAAGCGGCTGGTGCTGGTCACCAACGCCCACCGCAAAAGCCTGGGGCTTAAAATGGAGAGGACGCGGATCAACGGCTTCTTCGACGCGATCATCAGTTCGCATGACTTAGGAGCGCCCAAGGAGGCACCCGAATTTTGGCTCAGGCTGGGCGGGGTCGAGGCGTTTGCGGCGGAGCGGGTCTTGCTGGCGGACGACAGCCTGCCGGTGCTGCGCTCGGCCCGCGCCTTCGGCATCAAGCATCTGGTGGCGGTGCGCAAGCATGACACGACCCGGCCTGCGCGGGTGATTGACGAGTTTCTGGCGGTTGAGGATTTTCGGGAGATTATGCCGGGACCACAGCATTTCCCCCTTCCGGTTCAACAATGCCCGGATTTAGTGAGATAATGACACTCATTTTCGACGGTTGGGGGCGGCAGGGCCGCTTTATTTCTTAGGTTCGCGCCGAGGGAACGGCTTTTGCTTTGGGTTCCCCGACCCTTCCTTTAAACCTGCCAGCACAGTTTGAACCAGCCATGCTTAACAAACTCCTCGTCAAAAGCAATCCCACCCCCTCCCTGACCGAACAGCCTCCCCTGGGCATGAAGCCTAAGCAACTGGCCCAGGATATCAGCAGCCATTTCAACCACACGCTGGGCCGCGACAAGAATTGCAAGTCCGCCTACTACAGCTACACGGCCCTTGGCCTTGCGGTGCGCGACCGTTTGATGGAGCGTTGGAAGAACACCGCCTACGCCTACGAGGAGGCGGACTGCAAGCGCGCCTACTACCTGTCCCTGGAATTCCTCATGGGCCGCACGCTGGGCAATGCGATGCTGAATTTAGGCTTGGGCGACCCGTTGCACCAGGCGTTGCATGAGTTGGGGCTGGACATGGAGGAACTGGTGGACAGCGAGCCGGACGCGGGGCTGGGCAACGGCGGTCTGGGACGTTTGGCGGCTTGCTTCATCGACAGTTGCGCCACGCTGCAATTGCCGGTCACCGGCTACGGCCTGCGCTACGAATACGGCATGTTCCGCCAGACCATCGTCGATGGCCGGCAGGTGGAGGAGCCCGACCACTGGTTGCGCAACGGCCATATCTGGGAATTGGAGCGGCCCGAACTGACCCAGCGCATCCGTTTCGGCGGGCGCACCGAAATCCAGGAAGGCCCGGACCGCGTCAAGCGCAGCGTCTGGGTGGACACCAACGACGTGCTGGCCGTGCCTTACGACACGCCCGTCCCCGGCTACCAGAACGGCACGGTGAACACCCTGCGCCTGTGGAAGTCCGCCGCCACCGACGAGTTCAACCTGCAAGAGTTCAACGCCGGCAGCTATTCCGAGGCGGTGGCGGCGAAGAACACCGCCGAGCATATCACCATGGTGCTGTATCCCAACGACGCCAGCGAGAACGGCAAGGAACTGCGCCTGCGCCAGCAGTATTTCCTCGCCTCCGCCAGCCTGCAAGACGTGTTGCGCCTGTGGATACTCAAGCATGGCAAGGATTTTTCGGGCTTCGCCGAGAAAAACTGCTTCCAGCTCAACGACACCCATCCCAGCATCGCCGTGGCGGAGCTGATGCGCCTGCTGATCGACGAGCAGGGCTTGGAATGGAACGAGGCCTGGGCCATCACCAGCCGCACCATGGCCTACACCAACCACACCTTGCTGCCGGAGGCCTTGGAAAAATGGCCGGTGCGCCTGTTCCAGCAGTTGCTGCCGCGTTTGATGGAGATCATCTTCGAGATCAACGCCCGCTTCCTGGCGGAAGTGTCCAACCGCTGGCCCGGCGATGGCGACCGCGTCGCGCGCATGTCGCTGATTGAGGAAAGCTGGGGCAACCAGCAGGTGCGCATGGCTTACCTGGCCATCGTCGGCAGCTTCTCCGTCAACGGCGTGGCCGAACTGCACTCCACCCTGCTGAAGCAAGGGCTGTTCCGCGACTTCTACGAGCTGTGGCCGCACAAATTCAACAACAAGACCAACGGCGTCACCCCGCGCCGCTGGCTGGCCTGGTGCAACCCCAAGCTCGCCGCCCTCATCACCGAAACCATTGGCGACGGCTGGGTCACCGACCTGTCCCAGTTGAGCAAGCTGGCCCCCTACGCCGACGACGCCAAATTCCGCGCCCGCTGGCGGCAGATCAAGCGGGAGAACAAAGAGCGCCTGCTGGCATTCAAGCAGGACGAGATGGGCGCAGGCGGCACCCTCAGCCCGGACATGCTGTTCGACGTGCAGGTGAAGCGCATCCACGAGTACAAGCGGCAATTGCTGAACGTGCTGCACGTCATCCACTTGTACGACCGCATCAAGCGTGGCGACACTGCCAATTGGACGCCGCGTTGCGTGCTGTTCGGCGGCAAGGCCGCGCCCGGTTATTTCCTGGCCAAGCGCATCATCCGGCTGATCAACAACGTCGCCGCCGTCGTCAACAGCGACCCGGCGGCGGCGGGCCTGTTGTATGTGTCCTTCCTGCCCAATTACCGCGTCTCCGCGATGGAAGTGATCTGCGCCGGGGCGGACCTGTCCGAGCAGATCTCCACCGCCGGCAAAGAGGCGTCCGGCACCGGCAACATGAAGTTCATGATTAACGGGGCGCTGACCATCGGCACCCTGGACGGCGCGAACATCGAGATCCGCGAGGAGGTGGGCGCTGAGAATTTCTTCCTGTTCGGCCTGACGGCGGAAGAGGTGGAGCGGACGCGCGGCAATTACGACCCCAACGCCATCATCGCCGGCAACGAGGAGTTGCACCGGGTCATGCATTACCTGGAGATCAACCACTTCAACCAGTTCGAGCCGGGCATTTTCGATCCGATCATCCTGTCCATCCGCAATCCCCACGACCCGTGGATGACGGCGGCGGACTTCGCGGCCTATGTCGAAGCGCAACGGCAGGCGGCGGAAGCGTACAAGGATCAGGAAAGCTGGGTGAAGAAGAGCATCCTCAACACCGCCGCCAGCGGCAAGTTCTCCACCGACCGCACCATCGGCGAGTACAACCGCGACATCTGGAAGTTGCAGCCGGTTTCCGCGCTGCCGGTGAAATAAGCCAGGCAAGCGATAACGCCGCTCCAAGCGGTGTTATCGCCATGTGGGATAAAAAAAGGGATAACACCGCTTGCGGCGATGTTATCCCTGACTGTTTTTGTCGAGGCTAACGGTGTTCAACGTTCTGCTGTACGAGCCGGAAATACCGCCGAACACCGGCAACATCATCCGCCTGTGCGCCAACATGGGCGCGGCCCTCCATCTCATCAAACCCTTGGGCTTCGACCTGGACGACAAGAAATTGCGCCGGGCGGGGCTGGACTACCGCGAATGGGCGTCCATGCAAACGCATGAGTCGCTGCCAGCCTGCCTCGAAGCCTTGAAGCCGCCTCGCGTGTTCGCGCTCACCACCCAGGGCGGGCGTTGTTACGCGGACGCTTCGTTCCGGGCGGGGGATGCTTTCCTGTTTGGCCCGGAAACCCGTGGCCTGCCCGCCCCGGTGCGGGAATCGGTGCCTGCGGAAAACCGGCTCTATGTGCCGATGGTGGCGGAAAGCCGGAGTTTGAACCTGTCCAACGCCGTGGCCTTGGTCTTGTACGAGGCTTGGCGGCAGGGCGGGTTTGCGGGGAGCGCGGCGAGGGGCTAATAAACTAAAAAAGGGCGGCGGGATTTGCGAATCCCGCCGCCCTTGCCATGCCGGTGCGTTTTCCGGTGGTTGTCCGGCTGGGGGGCGGCAAGCCCTTTAAGCCGCCATCGCTTGCGCCGGGCGGGGCTTGCGTCGGCTCGGCCGGCGTGCCACCGCCAAGCCGGCTAGGCCGAGGCCGAACAATGCCGCTGAGGGCGGCTCTGGGACCACGTCGAACAACGAGTCCGCGGCGGTGACGCGCACGGCATCGACGAATTGCTCATAAAGCTTGCCGTTGTCCAGCGGGATGTCGCCGGACCAGCCGCCGCCGCCGAGCAGCCCTTCCATCGAGTCCGGCAGCGTGTGCGGCCCCAGCGCGGTTGCGACATCAAGATAAGTGCCGTTGTCGGTGACGTTGAAAACTTCGCCGCTATCCCAAAACACTCCGTACCGTTGCGGCGAAAACTTGACGATCCTGCCGCCATCGACGGCAAACACCGGATTGCCCGTGCCCAACGGCGCCGGGCGGCCGTCCACCCAGACCAGGCTTCCGCCTTCGCGCGCCCGTTCCATGCTGAAGTTCACGTTGTGGCCGCCCAGCCGCGTGGCGGCTTCCGCTATGATGCTGGCCTTGGGATCCTCCGACCAGACGTCGGTGCGGATTTGGATTTCGAAAGGCTGGTCGGCAAGCTTCGAGCGGGTCAGCACAAAGTCGCCCACGTCCTGCATGTCGAAGCGCTGGCCCGAGAAGGTCGTGAAATGGGGGTCGCCGACGGCTGACCCTAGGTAGGCAATCACGACCTTGCCGTCGCCGGTATTGGCACCGGTTTGCTGTAAGGGATTGCTGCCGGTGTTGTAGGAGCCGCCGCCGCCGCCGCCGCCGCTGAGGCCGCCGCCGCCGCCTAAATCGAAGGATTGGCCTTGGCCACCCACCGCGATTTGCAGTATTTCGCCGGCATTCAGGGTGAAATCGCCTTCGGCAATGGCCCCCAGCCCTCCAATTCCCGTCAAGCCGCTACCGCCTGCCGCTCCGGCGGCGCGGATGTGGTAGTTGCCGCTGGTCGGCACCTCCCAATTGACCACTTGGCCGGTATAGGCGATCTCGATGGTCGCGGCCCGTGCGGCGCTGATGGCGAGCGCAAGAAACAGGGCCAGGGTGATGCGAAATAGGATCATTTCATTGGACTCCTCGTTGTTGCATCTAAAAGGTGTGATTCCTGCGGAAGGAAAATTCCATGATTATGCTTGCCAAACAGGCTTGCCAAGAAGCGAGTCCTCAAGCTTCCTCAAATCCCAAGCTGCCAATTCTGTCGTTTGGATCATAGGGGTGTCCCAGTGAGATAAGCCCGCGCCCTTGCAAGGTAAGCTCCTCATGGCGGAGCAGCACCTCGCTTTTGCCGTCGAAAAGCACCCAGGTTCCGTTGGTGCTGGAGTCGGTCAGCACAAACTTGTCCCGCCTAAGCTCGATTCTCGCATGGCGGCGGGAAACGCGCAGGTTGTCGATGACGATGTGGTTTTCGGCCCCCCTGCCCAAGCTCAGTTGGCCTTTGTCGGCATCCAGCACATACAGCCGTTCGGGGCCTAGGCGCAGCACCAGCCGCTGCTTCACGTAGACTTTGTCCACCCCGCTCTTGAATTGCATCGTCAGTTCGCTGCGCTCCTCCTGCCAGAGGATCTCGCAGATGTCCATGTCTTCACGCTTGCCCTTCAAGCTGAACGCGGCGAGTTCGCGGGTGGCGTTGCGCATGAAGGCGGGCATTTGGTCCACCGCGATTTTGCTGGCGAAAATCTGCCGCGCCCTGGCCAAGGCGACGATGCGCGCCGCCGTGTTGATGGTGTCGCCGAAAATCTTGTCGTTTTCCTGTAACACCGGACCGAAATGGAAGCCGACGCGCAGGCTGAGGGGGTTGCCGTTCACGGGGGGGAGGCGCTCGACGCGCCGCATCATGTTGTCGGCGGCCAAGGCCGCATGTTCGGGCGTCGCAAACGTGGACAGGATCTCGTCGCCTATGGTCTCGACGACTTTGCCCCGGTTTTTCAGCGTAGCGGTTTTCATCTCGTCTAGGCAAAGCTTGACCACGCGCGAGGCTTCCTGGTCGCCTAGCGTTTCGTATAAGCTTGTGCTGCCGGAGATGTCGGCGAACAACACGCAAAGCTTGGTCGGCCCGTTAGGGGGTGGAGCGGATTCCATGGGGCTTCACCTCGGGCTCCTTGAACGATTCCGTTTTGGGTTCGCGCAACAGCAGGTTGCGCACGGCTTCTGCCGGGGGAAGCCCGGCGTTGAGGATCAGATACGTTTGTTCGGTGATGGGCATGTCCACACCATGGGTTTGCGCCATGCGGCGGATAACGCCGGCAGTCACCACCCCTTCGATTTCCTGGCCGATTTGCGCCGCCACTTCTTCCTTGGCCAGCCCTTTCCCCAGCCCCAGGCCGAAACGGCGGTTGCGCGATTGGTTGTCGGTGCAGGTTAGGATCAAATCGCCCACCCCGGCCAACCCCATCAGGGTTTCCGGCTTGCCGCCCAAGGCCAGCCCTAGGCGCATCATTTCCGCCAGGCCCCTGGTGATCAGCGCGGCCCGTGCGTTGGCGCCAAAGCCCAGGCCGTCGGCCACCCCCGCCGCGATGGCCAGCACATTCTTGGTGGCGCCCCCCAACTGGACGCCGATGACGTCGTCGGTGGTGTAGGCGCGGAAGTGCCGGTTGTGCAGCAGGCCGGCCATTTCCCCGGCGAATTCGCGGTTCAACGAGGCCACCGTGATGGCGGTGGGCTGGTCGGCGGCGACTTCGCCCGCGAAGGTGGGGCCGGAAAGCACGGCGGCGGGCGTGCCGGGGCCTAAGATTTCCGCCACCACTTCATGCAGCATCTTGCTGCTGCGGCATTCCAGTCCCTTGGTCGCCCAGGCGATTTTGGGGGCTTGGGCGAGATGGCTTTGCAGCCTCGGCAGCAAATCCCGGAAGGCGTGGCTGGGCACGGCGATGAGGAAGATGGCGCACTCCTCAGCCGCCGTTGCCAAGTCGGCGGTGACGGCTAGATTGTCCGGGAAGGGGGCCAGCGGCAGGTAGCGCCGGTTGCGGCGGTCCTGGCTCAAGTCCGCGATGTGTTTAGGGTCGCGTCCCCACAGCTTGACCCGGTGGCCGTTGCGCGCCAGCAGCAGGGCCAGCGCGGTGCCCCACGATCCGGCGCCGAGTACTGAGATTGTTGTGGGCATGGTACGCGCCAAACCGCAAAACCGCTGGCGCTAATTCACGCTGCCGGTGCCGGGGACGGCATTTTGCTGCTGTTGCACATGCTGCTGGTAGAGCGCGTCGAAATTGACCGGCGCCAGCAACAGGGGAGGGAAGCCGCCCTTGACGACGAGGTCGGAGACCGCCTCGCGGGCGAAGGGGAACAGGATGGTGGGGCAGTAGCTGCCGATCATCGGCCCCAATTCTTGCTCTTCAAAGCCGGAGATGGTGAACACGCCCGCCTGGGTCGCTTCTGCCAGGTAGGCGGTCTTGTCTTCCAGCTTCACGGTGACGGTGACGGTCAGGCTGACTTCGTAAAGGCCATTCTCCAGTGCCTGGGCATTACTGGCCAAGTTGAATTCGACCTTGGGTTCCCATTTTTGGGTGAAAATCACCGGGGAGTTGGGGGTTTCAAACGACACATCCTTGATATAAACCTTCTGGATGATGAATTGTTTTGCCTGTTGTTCTTCGGCCATTGCGCGTTCTCGATGGTGGTGGGTTGGGTTATTTTTTGTTTCTTTTGACGAGGGGGAGCTTTTGGTCCTGCCAAGTCAGGATGCCCCCGTCCAGATAGTAAACCTGGGTGAAGCCGGCGGCGATCAACTGCTTGCAGGCCTCTTTGGAGTGGGTTCCCTGTTGGCAGTAGACCAGGATGGGGCTGTCCTTGTGGGGTTCCAGCTCGAACAGCTTTTCCTTCAGCCGCAGCAGCGAGATTTGGCGCGCCCCTTCGATGTGGCCTTGCGCGTACTTGTCGGGATCGCGCACATCGATGGCGATGGCGTTCTCCTGGTTGAGCAGCATGACCGCGTTGGCGGGCGTGGCGGTTTTGTATTTGCGGGTGATTGTCTCGAACAGATCTTGGATCAGCAGCAAGGACACGATGAAGTATCCGCTGCTCAGAATCCAGTGGTTGCCAATGAATTGTACGGTCCGTTCAATTTCCATTCAGTTGCCTTGGGGTAAATTTTGTTTGGGTTTGTGTCGCAAAAGACGGGCTTAATGGTGGCTGCAAAATAGCTCCTTGAGCATCTGGATGAGTTGCAAGATGCGCTCGTCGTCGATGTAGTAGTACACGCGGTTGGCGTCTTTGTGGCAGGCCAGGATGCCCCGGTCACGCAAAATCCCCAAGTGCTGCGAGATGTTGCTCTGCGTCGTGCCAACCTGCTCGACGATGTCTTGCACGCTGATTTTGTCAACCCCCAGTGTACATAGTATTTTTAGGCGCAATGGGTGGGACATGGCTTTGAGGCACCGGGCCGCCTGCTCTATGTCGGAGTCTTCCGCAATGATTCTGCCGTTCGTCGAGTTCATGTCTGGATTTTATCACGCGGATGGGCTTGCCTAGTGTGCCGCCATCACTCCCGCCTTGGTGTGGGCCAGCACGACGAACGCGCAAAAAACCGGTAAAATGGGGAGCCTTAAAGCCGCAAGGGTGTTCGCAGAAACCGGGCGCTTCCAGCCGCCATCCCAACTTGGCGACATCCGCAAACCCGCCGGGAGGATTATACTTTGAAGTCGCATCCTCCTAAACCCATTTGGCGGTTAATTTTGCCGGCCACGGCTTCCGGCCTGTGCGGCGGCAGGGGGTAGGGACGCCCAAACGCGCTTCCTTGCCGATTGGGCGGTAGGGGGTTAGGAATTCGTTTCAAGGATCTTTTGAGACGGGAAGACTACGCCCGTCTTGGCCCTGTGGTAATCTATGGGCATAGATTGACCGCGTATGCCCTCCTTTGTGCAATCCATTGTGTTTAGAGTTGGACTGGGTCTGGTTGGCGGCAAGCTCCGCCAAGCCGGCACGGGGATTTTTTTATGCACGATTTCCGCGGGATGCGGGCCAGGGACCGGGTTGCGGGGGCAGGTTCCGCAGCCCCCGGGGCCGTCAGGGCCGGGCGTACAACGATATTGGGCCAGCAGGCCTCTCACCATGCATTGACGGTAAACACTCATGTTGAATCATAAAAATCTTCTCCTCGTTGCCTTGGGGGCCGCGCTGGGCGGCTTGGTCGCCGTCGGCGGGAATGCCTTCGCCGAACGTGAAGGGGAGTTGAACACGATTCCTTTCGAGGGGCTGAAGACCTTCTCCGAGGTGTATGGCCGCATTCGCCAGGATTACGTCGAGCCTGTGCCGGACAGCAAGTTGTTGGAGGACGCCATCCGCGGCATGTTGTCCGGCCTGGACCCCCATTCCTCCTATCTCGACCAGGAGCAATACAATGAATTGAAGGTCGGCACCACCGGCCAGTTCGGCGGGCTGGGCATCGAAGTCGGCATGGAGAATGGCTTCGTCAAAGTCATCTCGCCGATAGACGACACCCCCGCGCAGAAAGCCGGCATCAAGGCGGGAGACCTGATTATCCGGCTGGACGACAAGCCGGTGAAAGGCATGAGCCTGAACGACGCGGTCAAGGCCATGCGCGGCGAGCCGGGCACCGACATCGTCCTGACCGTGGTGCGCGAGGGCGTGGAGCAGCCGCTGAAGATCAAGATCACCCGCGACATCATCAAAGTGAAGAGCGTCAAAAGCCGCAGCCTGGAAGATGGCTATGGCTATGTGCGCATCACCAGCTTCCAGTCCAAGACCGGCGACAGCATGGTGGAGGCGATCAACGAGTTGCGCAAGGGCGGCGATTTGAAGGGGCTGGTGCTGGATCTGCGCAACAATCCGGGCGGCGTGTTGAACGCGGCGGTGGATGTCAGCGACGCCTTCCTGGAGAGCGGCCTGGTGGTCTACACCGACGGCCGCATCGAAGACTCGAAGATGAAGTTCAGCGCCAAGCCCGGCGACATCCTCAAGGGCGCGCCCATCGTGGTGTTGATCAACGCCGGCTCGGCCTCGGCCTCGGAAATCGTCGCCGGCGCGCTGCAAGACCACAAGCGGGCCATCATCATGGGCGAGAAGACGTTCGGCAAGGGTTCCGTGCAGACCATCCTGCCGACCAGCAACGGCGGGGCGGTGAAGCTGACCACGGCGCGTTATTACACGCCGTCCGGCCGTTCCATCCAGGCCGAGGGCATCACCCCGGACGTGCCGATTTCCAAGGTGAAGTTGGAGGCGGTCGCGCAATCCGAGTTTGGCCCGCTCAAGGAGGCCGACCTCACCAACCACCTGAGCAACGACAAGTCCGCCAAGAAAGGTGACAAGAAGACGGATGAAAAGCCCGAGGAGGCCCTCGCGGTGCAGGATTACCCGCTGAACGAGGCGCTCAACCTGCTCAAGGGGATTTACATTTCGCGGCAGGCCGGCAAAAAGGGCGAGTGACCGCCTCGCCGGCTGCGGAAAGGGCGTCCCGGCGCGCCCTTTTATGGCGGTCTTAAGGCTGCCGGAAAACCCAACCACACAAGAATAAAGAATTGAGGAACAATGCAGCTCGAATCCATTTTGAAATCTTACGCACGTTACGCCCCGGTTTATGACCATACCTTTGGCTGGCTGCTGAGTTTTCGCGGGCGCGCCATGGCGGCCGGCTTCACCAACCACCGCCCTGGCAAGATCTTGGAAGTGGGCGTGGGGACCGGCATCAGCCTGCCTTACTACCGGCACGAGCACCAAGTGCATGGCATCGACATCTCCCCGCACATGCTGGACCGGGCGCGGCAGCGGGTCAGTCGCAAGCGCCTGGGGAACATCACCCAGTTGACGATCATGGACGCGCGCAAGATGCAGTTCGCCGACAATACCTTTGACTCGGTGGTGGCGGCCTATGTGATGTCCGTGGTGCCCGAGCCGGACCAAGTTATCCGCGAGATCGAGCGCGTCTGCAAGCCGGGCGGCGACGTGGTCATCGTCAACCATTTCGCGGCGGAAAAAGGTGTCCGGCGCGGCGTGGAATCCATGCTCGCCCCCTTGTCCAACAAGCTGGGCTGGCGTCCCGACATGCCGGTGGGGGAGATCCTGGCCCACACCCGGCTGCGCGAAGTCGCCCGCCACACTTTGCCGCCCATGGGGCTGTTCACCCTGTTGCATTTGCGCAAAGACGCCTGACCGTATGCTGGCGCGCCCTGTGGCCGGCTTTAAGTGCTTGTTTGGCTTGGCCGTCCGGGGCGGGCGGACTTACCTTGCCACGGTCGGGGTGATACAATCGGGCCATCATCCGCACATCCTGCCCGCCAGCCGACATGCCAGACCAGCCCAGCGAATCCACGCCGCTTTCCCATGCGTTTGAAATCAAGAGCGGTGCCGTCCATCTGCCCATCCTGAAGCTATTGAGCAATGAGATGGGAGCGTTTTCCGCACAGCTTAAGGAGAAAGTCCGGCAGGCGCCGGATTTTTTTCGCCACGCGCCGATGGCGATTGATTTGCACGAGATGGCCGGCGCCGATGTCGATTTTTCCGCGTTGGTCCGGGCCATGCGCGCTTGCGGCTTGGTTCCTGTGGGCATCTGCGGGGGCGGCGAACGCCACTTGCAAGCGGCCCGCGAGGCTGACCTTTCCCTGTTGACGCTCGCCCGGCACGAAGCGCCCGCGCCCGCGCCCAAACCGGCGGAGGCCAGCAAAATCGTCGATCTGCCCGTCCGTTCCGGCCAGCGCATCTACGCCGCCGGCGGCGACTTGGTGGTGTTGTCCCAAGTCAGCGCGGGCGCGGAGATCATGGCCGACGGCAACATCCATGTGTATGGCGCTTTGCGCGGACGCGCCTTGGCGGGTGTGCAGGGCAACCTAGATTGCCGCATCTTCTGCCATGATTTGCAGGCCGAGTTGGTTTCCATTGGCGGCCATTACAAAATCAGCGAAAACATCGGCGATGCCGTCCGTGGCAAGCCGGTGCAGGTCTACCTTAAAGACAACGCCTTAATCATTGAGAAAATTTAGGCGCTACAGGCAAATTGGAGGATATTCAGTGGCACGCATCATCGTAGTGACTTCGGGAAAAGGTGGCGTCGGCAAGACTACCACGGCCGCCGCCATTTCCATGGGGTTGGCGCTCAAGGGCCACCGGACGGCGGTCATCGACTTCGATGTGGGGCTGCGCAACCTGGATCTCATTATGGGTTGCGAGCGCCGCGTGGTGTATGACTTCGTCAATGTCATCAACGGCGAGGCCACGCTGCACCAGGCGCTAATCAAGGACAAGCGTTGCGACAAGCTTTACATCCTGCCCGCCTCGCAAACCCGCGACAAGGAGTCGCTCACCGCCGAGGGCGTGGGCAAGGTGTTGAAAGACTTGGCCAAAGACTTCGACTACATCGTCTGCGACTCGCCGGCGGGCATCGAGCGCGGCGCGACCCTGGCGATGTATTACGCCGACGACGCCATCGTGGTGACCAACCCCGAAGTCTCCTCGGTGCGCGATTCCGACCGCATGTTGGGCATCCTCGCCAGCAAGTCGCGCCGGGCCGAGCAGGGCGAGGCGCCGATCAAAGAATACCTGTTGCTGACCCGTTATTCGCCGGCGCGGGTGAAGGTGGGCGAGATGTTGAGCGTGGAGGATGTGCAGGAAATCCTGTCCTTGCATCTGCTGGGCGTCATCCCCGAATCCAAGGCGGTGCTGAATGCGTCCAACTCGGGCGCGCCGGTTATCCTAGACGAGAAGAGCGACGCCGGCCAAGCCTATTCCGACGTGGTGCGCCGCTATCTGGGGGAGGATCTTGAGCATCGTTTCATCGACGAAAAGAAGGGCCTTTTGGGCAGGCTGTTCGGGGTGTGATTATCATGGGTCTCCTAGACTATTTCCGCAGTTCTCGCCAATCGACGGCCGCCATCGCCAAGGAGCGCCTGCAAATCCTGGTGGCGCACGAGCGTTCTGAGCGTTCCGAGCGCGGCAAGCCGGATTACCTGCCGATGCTGCAAAAGGAACTGTTGGAAGTCATCCGCAAATATGTCAACGTCGACCAAGATGCCATCACGGTGTCCATGGAGCAGGATGACAACCGGGAGATCCTCGAACTCAACATCATCCTGCCCGACGAAAGCGAACGCAGAAAGCCTAAGCGCGGCTAGGCGGGCGCGTCAGGGCCATGATCGTGCGCATCGCCACGCCGCAAGACATTCCGCAGTTGGTCGAGTTGCGCATGCGGCTCTTCGCCGAAGTGGGCGGAACCCAACATCCTGGCGCGGACCCCGAATTGCGCGCCGCCACCACAGAATACTTCGCACAGGCCAGCCAAACGACAAAATCCTGGATTGCGATAGCCGAAGAAGGCTCGGTTGTCGCCTGTGGCACGCTTGCCGAATTCCACCGCCCGCCCTACCCCGGCAACCTGGCAGGCACGGAAGCGTACTTGCTCAACATGTACACCCTGCCTGCGTTCCGCCGCAAGGGCATGGCCGACGAAATCGTCAGGCAAATCCTGGCGTTTGCGCAAGCCCAAGGCTACGGCAAGGTCTGGCTGCATGCCAGCGAAGACGGCAGGGCCTTGTACGAACGGCATGGCTTTGCCCCCAATCCCACGGCAATGGAGTGGGTGCCACTGCAAGGCTGAGGCCCAAGCCCTACGAATAATGCGGCAGCAAGACCAGCGCCCACACCGCCCCGGCCAGCGCCAGCGAGGTCAGCACGGCGGCCGACCCGATGTCCTTGGCGCGTCCCGAGAGTTCGTGGCGCTCGAAGCTGATGCGGTCGATGGCGACTTCGATGCCGGTGTTGAGCAATTCCACGATCAGCACCAACAGCAAACTGCCTAGCAGCAGCGCCTTTTCCACGCCGCCCTGCCCCAGCCACAGCCCCAAGGGGGCGGCGACGACGCATAGCAAGACTTCCTGGCGGAACGCCTCCTCGTGCGACCAAGTGGCTTTGAAGCCTTTTAGCGAGTTGAAAAAAGCCGCTTGGATCCGGGCCAAACCCTTGAGATTCTGACCTGCCATACATTCCACAGTGTGAGGTTGAAAAGGGGGAGAGGGGATTGTAAACGATCAGCGCGTGGATTGGACGGTTTGTTCCCAAATTCCGTCGATCCAAGACTGCTCCACCCGCAAATCCCCTTGCAGCAGCCAGTCGGCGATGGCCTGTGCCGAATCCGGGTATTGGACATGGACGGCGCGGCCCTGCTCCAGCCAGGTTGCGATGGTGCTGGCGTCCAGGGATTGCATCACCTGGCCCAGTTGCAAAAGCTCCAGCGCCAAGGCGTTGGAGACTTGTTCCATCTGACCGCGCAAGGGCTTGACCAGGATCTTCTTGCCGGCTTGCAGCGCCTCGCTAGCCAGCTCGAAGCCGGCGTTGCAGATCACGGCGGCGGCGTCGGCGAAATCCTTCTGGAAGCCGGAGCGGGACAGCCGCCGGACATGGACATTGTCCGCGTGTTCGTGGGCTTGGTCCGGCGGGGTCGGGCTGTAGACGAAAAACTGGTAGTCGCGGAAACGCTTGAGCAGATGGATGGCTTGGTTCACATCCTCGAAGGGCAGGTAGACGATGACCTTGTCCTCGCGCACCGGCGGCGGCGGGGTTTCTGGTTCCCGCTCGATCACCGGCGGCAAGATCGGATGGTGGAAATGGTGCCAATGCACCCCCAGGCCGACGCTGGCCGGCGCGAAATGGCGCAGCACTTTTTCGCCCAGGAAATCCGCGCCCGCCCTGGGGATGTCGTAACAAAAAGCATATTGATGGCCGATGCCGACGGTTGCTATGCCCTGGAGCTTGGCGGCCCAAGCGGTGACCGGCTCGAAATCGCAGACTACGCGGTCATAGCCGCTCAAATCCAAGTTTTTCACGTCGCGGACGAAACGGGCCAGCGGATTTTCCAAGGCCGTTTTGACATATTGGACATGGCCAGCCTTGGTGGCGAACGTCAATCCGGTGCGCCATTGGTAATCGCCGAACACATCCATCTCGAAAAGCTGCTCCCAGGGGCGGCCGGTGAACATCCAAGTGACCTCGGCCCCGGCCTGTTTGAGTTTTGGCGCCATGGCCCGCGCACGGGTGATATGGCCGTTGCCGGTGGCCTGGACTCCATAAAATATCTTCACGCTAACACCACTCCCAGGCCCAGCAGGGCCGTGCAGACGCCCATCAACGCGCCGACCAGGGTGTCGGTGGGGAAATGCACTCCCAAGACCACCCGCGCCATGCCCACCATCGCCGCCCAGGCGAACAAAGTCGGCAGCAAAACCGGAAGATACCAGCCCCACAAGGTCGCCATCAGAAACGCCGCCGAGGTGTGCCCGGAGGGGAAGCTGAAACGGTCGGAAGGCACGATGAAGCTTTTGATGTTCAGCGCCGCCGGCGGGCGGTCGCGCTTGCAGAGGTTCTTGAGGACGAAATACAGCGGGCGTTCGACCAGCAAGGCCACCGCCATGCACGCCAGCAAGCGCATTTCCTCCGCCCCTTGCGTCCATAGCAAGACCAAGGCCAGCAGCAGGTACAGTACACCATCGCCGGTCTTCGAGATGCCGCGCGCGCAACGCACGAGGAATTTCTGCGACTTGCGGCGCATGACCCAGGTGAACACGGAGACATCGTAACTGTGTATGGTCTGCATGAGTTTCATGGCACGACTCCTTCAATTGATGACAATGGGATGTCAGCTTAGGAGCGGCAGATGACAGCGCGATGACCGCCAGATGATGGATTGGTGACAGGTTTTATTCCGCTTCCTTCCACGCAAACCAAGCCAGCAGCCCCCACGCAGCCAGAAACGCCAGCCCGCCAAACGGCGTGACCATGCCCAGCCAGGTTGCGCCGCTGACAGCCAGCAGGTAGAGGCTGCCGGAAAACACCATGATTCCGGCCAACATCAGCCAGCCCGCCCGCTGCAACGTTTTCGAGTGCGGGTATTGCTTGGCGAGCAAGGCGATAAGCGCCAACCCCAAGGCATGGAAGAAATGGTAGCGGACGCCGGTTTGGAACACTTCCATCATATGTGCATCGAGCTTGCCGCGCAGGCCATGGGCGGCGAACGCGCCCAGGGCGACGGCCAAGAAGGCGGCGAGGGCGGCGGAGAAGAGAAAGCGTTTGTGCATTTTTTGTCCTCAATGTCCTTGGTCGAATTGCCACTCTGCGGCTGAAATGCCCAACACATCGCCAGACTGAAGTTCGATTTGGAATTTTGAGGGCGGCGTGTATTTGAGCGAGTTTATGGAGACTGACGGCCCCCAGGGCTGGTGCCTAGGGACAAACACCTCGGAGACGGCGCGAAAAATCAAATGGCCGCACCTCGCTTCGCATGTCGCAATTGCCAGGATGCAAGTGCCGGCGGCCCAATCGATAGTTATGCTGCGGAGCGTCCCGTCGTGCAGGGGAAGCGTTTCGAACATGGCCGCGCCCACGTTTCCCGCTATCTCTCCAACACCTTCAACGTCCTCTCCCACTCCAACGAAGTCTTCACAATAAAATCCAAATCGTCATAGCGCGGCGTCCAATCCAGCACCCGGTGGATCTTATCCACGGCGGCGACCAGCGCGGGCGGGTCGCCGGCGCGGCGGGGCTGTTGCTCGACCTTGATCGGACTGCCGTTGACCCGGTTTACCGCGTCGATGACTTCACGGACACTGTAGCCGTGGCCGTAGCCGCAGTTGAGCAGGGTCGATTCGCCGTCCCGGCGCAGATACTCCAAGGCTTGGATGTGGGCGGAGGCCAAGTCGCTGACATGGATGTAGTCGCGCACCCCGGTGCCGTCGGGGGTGGGGTAGTCGTCGCCGAACACCAGCAGCTTCTCGCGCTTGCCCACCGCCACTTCCGCCGCGACTTTAATCAGCAAAGTGGCGTTGCGGGTGGACTGGCCGATCTGGCCTTCCGGGTCCGAACCGGCGACATTGAAATAGCGCAGGATGACATGGCGCAGCCCGCAGGCGGCGGAGAGGTCGCGCAGCATCATCTCGCTCATCAGCTTGGAACTGCCGTAAGGGTTGATCGGCTCGGTCGGCGTGTCCTCCGCGCAAAGGCTGTCCTGCGGGATGCCGTAGGCGGCGGCGGTGGAGGAGAAAATGAAATGGCTGACCCCGGCCTGCTGGCAGCAGCGCAGCAGATTGTGGGTGTTGCAGGTGTTGTTGCCGTAATACTTGAGCGGGTCCGCCACCGACTCCGGCACGATGGTGTGGGCGGCGAAGTGCAGCACGGCCTCGATGTCGTGTTCGCGCAAGATGCGCCCGACCAACCCGGCGTCGCCAGTGTCGCCCTCGATGAACTCGCCAAACAGCACGGACTCGCGGAAGCCGGTGCTGAGATTGTCCAGCACGACGAGCCTTTCGCCCGCCGCGCCCAGTTGCTTGACCACATGGCTGCCGATGTAGCCGGCCCCGCCGGTGACCAAGATGCCGCGTTTTGTCATAAGAAGGCTCCTAGAAGCAAATCGTTGAAGCGTGGGATCCTAGCGGATTGCTGTGTCAAAAGCGTCATAAAACAGGGCAAATTTGAAAATTTATTCGGGTTCCCACGCGCCGCGTGGGAATCTAGCCAGCGTGTGCCGAATGCAAAGAAGAAGCGGGTTTCACCCAACGTTTGCTTGGCGTTTCGATGCCGATTTAAGGTGCGCGATGCGCAGCCTGCGGGACTGGAAGAAATCGGCTAAATTCCGTGGATGCCACGATGCGTGATATATTTTCAAGCTTCCCGCCCCAACCGCTTAAGCTAGGAGCTTTAAGCCCATGGACCTCAGCCCATCCCTTGAACTGCTTGCCGCCGATGCCGCCGCTTCCAAGACGGGTGTGGCGAGTCGCTGCGAAGCCGCCAATTTCCGCTGGGAACGCGCCATCTCGGCGGGGCGGGCGGAGGAATACCACGCCTATGTCGGCGCGGCCGCCACGCATGAGGATTGGAGGGCGGAACACAAAGGTTATGTCGGCTCCTTCGTCCAGGTTGCCAAGGATTCCCCGCGTAGCGCGGAATGCTTCATGGCCCTCAATGCCCAGGCGCAGTTGAACGAAGGGCTGGACAACACGTATTTGTTGCGCCTTGAGTCATTAGAGAGCTTATTCAACGATCCGTTGCTTTCCGGTCTTACCAACGACTTCTGGCAGCGATTTTCCAAAAATCCAAAAGACCTGATTAAGAATCTGCCCTTTGAGGCTGAAGCATTGCGGGCGGATTTTGTTAAACAATGGAATGAGCAAAAACGGAAGGATGCCCGCCCCATGTTCGCTACCTTTCTGAATGATTTCGGCGGAAACTTGGATTTATTTCTGAAAGAAGACTGGCCCCACATCCTGCGTGATCGTCTTGGTCTGGTCGATAAGATAGGTTCGGAGAAAAATCCTCTCCGCGTTGCTTTGATGTGCTACACGCTGGACGAGGTGCGCCAAGCCCGCGCCCTCGCTGTGAAAAAAGGCGCGACGGCCAGCTTTGCCCGCCCCACCGTATTGGATACGGAAATGTTCGCCGCCTTCATCCCCGCGCCTTTGTTGCCGGGCGGCGAGAGCTACGGCTATACGCTGGATTTGGCGGACACCGGCATCCCCGCCAGCTTCACCCCCGAACTGTTGACCTTCCCGATTGACTACCTGCCCCGGCATATCAAGGCGCTGGGCTTCATCACCCGGCCACATGCGCTGCAAGACGGGCAAGCCTTGTTCGATGCCCGCAACCGCCATGTGCAGGGCTTGCAAGCCTTGCCCGGTTGCGATGATTTTGGCGAGGTGCTGCCATGAGCTGGCAAACTTGGGCGGAGGAATTGCGGCAGGCACCTGAGCAAGCGGTGGCGGATCTGCTGCGCGGGGCGGCGGAGATTGCGCCGTTCGAGCGGGTGGCGGCGCATGAATTCCTGCTGGCGGTGTTGCCGCGTTCCAGCCGCACGGTCGCGCAAACCCTGCTCGGCGAGCCGTCTTCCGTTGCGGAGGAAACCGACGCCGACTTGCCCGGCCAGCTCGATGTCGGCTTGGCGGCATGGCTGTTGGCCCAGCGCCCGGCACCCTTGCCCCCGGCGCGAAAACTCGGCGCCTATGCCGCCCAAGTCTGTGAAGCCTTGCATTGGCCGGTGTATTTCAAACTGCCGCAAACCCGCGCCGTTTTGCAGGCCGACCGCGTCTTGTGGCTGTCCTGGCTGGCCAGGCTCACACTCTCGGCCTACCGTGACCCGGAATATGACTATTGGCAAGTGCTGGCCTCCCGGCAAGCCGACGATAGCCTGCAATTTTTCTGGCAGTCCTTCGTGGTGGAAGCCGGGCGCTTGCGTTCCTTGCGTTATCTGAACCTGGGGCTGTTGGCCTTGGCGCGGCTGCCCTTGGCGGAGGACGACAGCCTGCGCAATCTGCGTCTGCAAGTGCAAGCCCTCGTCAACCGCTACCAACGCCGCAAAAGCTGGGGTGTCGCGGCCCAGGAAGAACTCGCGGAGTCCCTGCGCGGCGTCATGGCCCGCAACCTCAGCATGGGCGCGGCGACTTACCGGGCTTTTCTGCAAGACCTGCTGGCCCCGCTGGGCCAGGACAAGAGCTTGTCGGTGTTGAGCCTGCTGGGGCTGGCCAAGGCGCAGACGCTCCATGCCAATGCGGGGCCGGCCAAGGTTTACAAACTCAAGCCGCCAGCTTTGGCTGACGAAGCCGACCAAGCCGTCCGCTCGGTGCGGCAATCGCGTGACTTGGCGCAAGCCTGGCAAGCCATCCGCCCTTTGCTCAATGCCCACGAAGACTATTTGCACAAATCCGGCGATGCGTTCCACTTTGTGCGGGCTTTGGATAAATGCGCCCGCGCCCTGTGCGAGAAATACCCAATCCGCGACCCGGAGATCCAGGGCCGTGTGTTCCAGTGGATACATTTGGCCCTGCGCATGGACGCCGACAACCCTAGGCTGTGGATGCTGTGGGAACTGGCGTTGCGCCAAGCCGGGCAGCCAGCGCGGGCGCAATGGGTGCTATGGGAGATGACGCGGCGCTTTCCCGACCACCTGCCTTGCCGAGTGGAACTGGCGCGTTTGCTGGTTGCTTCCAACGACGATCAAACCCAAGCCCAGCGCTTGTTGCGGCAAGTCTTGCGACTCGATCCCGACCATCTACACGCCCATTCCACCCTGGCCCAATTGGCGATCCGCCGCCGGGATTGGGCGCAGGCGTTGGAACATGCCCAGCGGGGTTTGCAGATTAAAGAGAACGATGGGACCAGTGCATTGCTGCTGGCAAGCGCCTATGCCCGGCGCAATGAAGCGGGCGATTTGCAGACCGCCATAGATGGTTTGCGGCGCTTCGTGAACCGCTACCCTGGGAACCTGAACGCCGAAGGCTATCTAGGCAAGTTGCTACAGCGTCAAGCATTGGGGACGCAAGGCAAGCGGCTAGATCTCGATGATGAAGAAGAACCCGCCCGCCGCGAAAACCTACCGCCGGAAACCGACGCCGCTTGGCGGGTGTTTGCCGAGTCCATCCAGGCGTGGACGGCGGGCGGGGATGCGCCTGCTGCCGATGGCGACTGGGACGAGCGGGTGTTGCCCCTGCCGCAAGCCTTGCGCCAGGCCGTGGCGCGGGGCATGTGGGAGGCCGATGTGTTGGCGCGCTACGACGCCGCCGCCCAGCGTGAATTCCCATTGGAAACCCGGCTTTGGCGTTATTTGCAAAGCCTGCCCGCCGCAGCCGACGAACGCGAACGCGCCCGGCAGGCGGTGCAAGTTTGGTTCGATGCGGAAAACCGCTCCGCCGCAAAAGAAGACCAGCCGTGGTTGGATTATTTGAACCAGCATTGGCAAGCCTTGGATGCCCCCGCTGATACGGCATTGGCGGCGGGCGCGGAATGGCTCAAGGACTTGCTCGACCGTTACCAGCCTCTGCCCGCGCCTTTGTGGGTGTGAGGCCAGCCCGACAGGCAAACGGCCCTAGCGTTTGCCCACGCAGACAAACTCGCACTGGACGAAACGGTGGGCAATATTGTCCGCCCTGCGCCTAGAACCGGCTTGTTCCGGCATCTGCCGGCCATTCCTGGGCCTCCGGCAGGCATTGCCAGGGATTTGGCAGGCGCTGCGCGAGTTTCCGCAGCCCTTGCCAGACGCCACGCAACCGCTGCCAGAGTTCTTTTGGCGGCGGCGAGAACCCTCGCCGCCGCAAAAAGAATTTCTCCAGCCATTGCATAAACTCTTGCGGACACTGCCAGACGCCGCGCAGCCGTTGCCAGGCGTCTGGCAGCGGCTGCGCGGCGTCTGGCAACGCCGGAAAACCCCCGTCCCATGCCGCCAAGATTCCGGTTTGGGCGTCATGTGTCTGTTTTTCCGTAGGGGCGAATTCATTCGCCCCTACCCGGTAGCCGGACAGGCTGGCAAAACAAGATGGCCGGGGCGCTAGGTTGCCATTCCTGGACGCTGGATTCCGGCATCCTAAGCCGGGATGACGGTGCCGGCAGGATGCCCGCCGGTTTCGCCGGTCCGGGGCCGCTGGCGCGGCCAAGCCGGGCATCCCGGCGGCGGGCTGGCTGATGGGGGCGAAATGGCTTATAAATCTCTGCGATCCCATCCATCCAAAGGACTCGCTTCATGCAAATGACCTTAGACATTTCCAACGAACTGGCCGCAAGACTCCATGCCGAACAATCGCGGCTGCCGCAGATATTCGCGTTGGGGCTGCGGGAGATGGACGCGGAAGGGGCGGCAGGCTTCAAGGGTTTGGCGGATGTGCTGGAATTCCTGGCCGAGTTGCCGACGCCGGAGCAGATTCTCGCCCTCCGCCCCGCGCCCAGCCTGCAACAGGATATCGAAGCCTTGCTGGACCGCAACCGCGCAACAGGCTTAAGCGAAGAAGAAGAGCGGCAATGGCGGCAGTACCAATATATTGAGCACTTGGTGCGCAAGGCCAAGATTCGCGCCGCCGCGCAGCTTGCCCAAGCGTGAGCCGCACCCATGTCCCGGCCAGCCTGCGCCGGCTGGCCGATGAGCGGGCTGGCGGGCGCTGCGAATATTGCCAGATGCCGGGGCGCTTCAGCTTCGCCCAGCATCAAATTGACCACATCATCGCGGAAAAGCATGGCGGCGCGACGGTGGCGGACAACCTCGCCCTTTCCTGCATCCTCTGCAACAAACACAAAGGTAGCGATCTTGCCAGCCTCGATCCGCTAACCGGTGAAATCGCGCCATTATTCCATCCCCGCCGCCACGTTTGGTTAGAGCATTTCGCCCTGGCTTGCGATGGCATGTTGGTTTCTAGCACCGCCGAAGGACGTGCCACAATTCGGTTGCTGCAAATGAACCTGCCCGAGCGCGTCGAAGAGCGTAGATTGCTGAAGGAATCCGGCTTATGGCTGGCGCAGATGTTGGGTTAAGGACTTGCCGTGGCCGGGATTGCCGGAAACCCAATCCATCAAAAACTATCGGCGAACGGTTCGATGTCCACGGCATCGCCCGGTTTCACGCCGGCGCTTTCCGTGGGCAGGACGATGAAGCAATTGGCCCGGCTCATGCCTAACAACTGGTGCGAGCCTTGCCCCGCCACGCCTTCCACAGCCAAGCCGCCCGCGCCGTCCGGGCCGAACAGGCCGCGTTGGAATTCCATGCGCCCCGGCGATTTTTTCAAGGCGGAACGGCTGACGGCTTTCAGCCGCAAGGGGGGCTGGTCCCGCGCCCCCGCCAGCCGCCGCAGCGCGGGACGGACCAGTTGCAGGAAGGTGACCATGACCGCGACCGGGTTGCCGGGCAGGCCGAACAGCCAGGCCGGGCCGATTTTGCCAAACGCGAACGGCTTGCCGGGCTTGATGGCGACTTTCCAGAATTCGACCCGGCCCAATTCGGCCAGGGCCGGGGTGACGAAATCGGCGTCGCCCACCGACACGCCGCCGGTGGTGATGATGGCGTCGGCTAGGCGGGAAGCCTCCAACAAAGTCTGCCGCAGCGCCGCCGGGTCGTCGCGCACCGCGCCTAAGTCGAAAGCCTCAATGGCCGGGTCGGACATTAGGGCGTGTAGTGCGTAGCGGTTGCTGTCGTGGATCTGGCCGTGTCCTAGCGGCTCGCCGAGCGGGCGCAGTTCGTCGCCCGTCGAAAAAAAGGCCACGCGCAGCTTGCGCATGACGGGAATCTCGGCGCAGCCCGCCGAGGCCAGCAGCCCTAGGCCGGCGGCGTCCAGCCGCCGGCCGCGCTCCAGCAGGCGTCCGCCGGCGTGGATTTCATCGCCGGCGGGGCGGACATTGGCTCGGCTGGCAACTGGCCGGGTGAGGCGGATATGCCCGTCTTCCAGGATCGCGTCTTCCTGTATCGCCACGCTGTCCGCCCCGGCCGGCAAGGCCGCGCCGGTGAAGATGCGCACACATTGGCCGGTTTCGACCGTCCCCGCGTAAGGCCGGCCGGCGAAGGCGGCACCGACGACGGCCAGCGCGGCATTTGCGGAATTGGCGATGTCGGCGTGGCGCAGGGCGTAGCCATCCATGGCGGAATTGGCAAACGGCGGCAAGTCAAACGGGGCGGCGAGATCCGCCGCGAGAATCCGGCCTAACGCCTGCTTTAGCGGGATGTTTTCAATGCCTTCCACGGGGGAAAGGGCGGCGAGGATGCGCCCTAGCGCTGTGTCCAGGGCGAGGGACCGCGCCGGTTCGGCGCAGCGGTCAGTGTGTTCCATGGTTAAAGAGATAGGCTAGGATGAATTCGGCGATGGCGGCGGGCGCGTTGAGGTCGAAGCGGGGGATGGCCGGGTCGGCCGGCAGCGGGCCGTCGGTGGCGATGGCGATGATGGACGGGTCTTGGGGAAACAGCAGAGGCTTGCCTAGGGCGGGGCGGTGCAGTTCGATCTTGGGGAATGGCTCATGCTTGTAGCCTTCCACCAAGATCAGATCCACGCTGGCTTGGTCGAAATAGGCCAGCTCCTCGGCCAGTCCTCGTTCGCGCCGCTCGGCGTGTTCGGTGATGATGGCGCGACGCCAAGGCGAGGAGAGCATCACCGGGCTGGCCCCGGCTAGGCGCAATTCGTGGCTGTCCTTGCCGGGGCGGTCGATCTCAAAATCGTGGTGGCTTTGCTTAATCAGTCCGACCCGCAAGCCTTTTTCCTTTAGCAACGGGATGAGCCGCTTTAACAGCGTGGTCTTGCCTGTCCCGCTGTAGGCTGCGAAGCCCAGCACCTTCGCGCCAGTCCCGCTCATGCGGCGTGATAATAGCCCTTGTACCATTCCACGAAGCGGGCGATGCCGGTTTCGATGCTCGTCTGCGGCTTGTAGCCCACGTCGCGCATGAGGTCGTCCACATCGGCGTAAGTGGCCGGCACGTCGCCTTGCTGCATCGGCAGGAAGTTCTTCTCGGCCTTCTTGCCCAGGTTTTCTTCCAATACCTCGATGAAGCGCATCAGCTCCACCGGCTGGTTGTTGCCGATGTTATAGAGCCGGTAGGGCGCTTTGCTGGTGGCCGAGTCGGGGTGGTCGCCGCTCCAGTCGGGGTTGGGCTGGGCGATGTTGTCCAAGGTGCGCTTCACGCCTTCGACGATGTCGTCGATGTAGGTGAAATCGCGCTTGTGCTGGCCGTAGTTGAACACGTCGATGGGCTTGCCAGCGAGGATAGACTTAGTGAACAGGAACAAGGCCATGTCGGGCCGGCCCCAAGGCCCGTAGACGGTGAAGAAGCGCAGGCCGGTGGTCGGCAGGCCGAACAAATGGCTGTAGGTGTGGGCCATTAGTTCGTTGGCCTTCTTCGAGGCGGCGTACAGGCTGACCGGGTGGTCCACGTTGTCATGCACGGAAAACGGCATCGCGGTGTTGGCCCCGTACACCGAACTGCTGGAGGCGTAGACCAGATGCTCGACGCCGTTGTGGCGGCAGGCTTCCAAGATGTTGCAAAAGCCCACCAGATTGGCGTCGATGTAGGCTTGCGGGTTGACCAGGGAATAGCGCACACCCGCCTGGGCGGCGAGGTTGACCACCCGCTGCGGCTGGTGTTGGGCAAAAATCCGGTTGATGCCGTCGCGGTCTTCCAGCGACAGGCGGGCCTCGGTGAAGCCGGGAATGGCCTTGAGCCGCGCCAGCCGGGCTTCTTTGAGGTTGACATCGTAATAGTCGTTGACATTGTCGACGCCGATGACTTCGTCGCCCCGTGCCAGCAGTGTGTGGGCAAGGTGGGAGCCGATGAAACCGGCGGTCCCGGTGACCAGTATTTTCATAGTGCGTGTTTTTGAGGTTAGAGGCTTTCGTCAACCGCGTCTTTCGGCAGCAGGTATTTCACGTCGAACAGCACCGCGCCGGGCTTGCCCAGCGCGCGGATGCTGTCCGCGCCGAGGTCGCGGAATTGCTGGTGGGCGACGGCGACGACCACGGCGTCATAGGATCCTGGCTGGGGTTCTTGCAGCAGTTCGATGCCATATTCTTCATGGGCTTCGCGGGGGTTGGCCCAGGGGTCGTAAACATCCACGTTGGCGTCGTAGCTTTGCAGCTCGTCGATGATGTCGGTGACGCGGGTGTTGCGGATGTCCGGGCAGTTTTCCTTGAAGGTCAGGCCGAGGATCAAGATCTTGGATTGGCCCACGGGGATGCGCCTGCGGCTCATCAGCTTGACCAGCCGCCGCGCCACATACTCGCCCATGCCGTCGTTGATGCGCCGGCCGGCCAGGATGATTTCCGGGTGGTGGCCGACTTGCTGGGCCTTGTGGGTGAGGTAGTAAGGGTCCACGCCTATGCAGTGCCCGCCGACCAAGCCGGGGCGGAACGGCAGGAAATTCCATTTGCTGCCGGCGGCTTCCAGCACTTCCAGCGTGTCCAGCCCCAGCGTGTGGAACAGGATGGCGAGTTCGTTGATGAGGGCGATGTTGACATCGCGCTGGGTGTTCTCGATGACTTTGGCCGCTTCCGCGACTTTGATGCTGCTGGCCTTGTGCGTGCCGGCGGCGATGACCAGCCGGTACAAGGCATCGACGCAATCGGCGGCCTCCGCCGTGGAGCCGGAGGTGACTTTCTTGATGTTGGTGACGCGGTGTTGCTTGTCGCCCGGATTGATCCGCTCGGGGCTGTAGCCGCAGAAGAAGTCTTGGTTGAATTTCAAGCCGGAGCGGGCCTCCAGGATGGGCACGCAGACTTCCTCGGTGGCTCCCGGATAGACCGTCGATTCGTAAATGACGATGTCGCCCGGCGACAGGACGCCGCCCACGGTTTCGCTGGCCTTGACCAGCGGGGTGAGATCCGGGCGGTTGTAAGCGTCGATGGGGGTGGGGACGGTGACGATGTAGCGGTCGCAGTCGCGCAGATCCGCCGGGTCGGCCGTGTAGGACAGCCGCTGCGCGGCCTGGATCTCTTCGGCGGAACACTCCAGCGAACGGTCGGTCCCGGATCGCAGTTCTTCGATGCGCCGGGCATTGATGTCGAATCCCACGGTGTCCAAGTGTTTGCCGAATTCGACGGCCAGCGGCAGGCCCACATAGCCTAGGCCGATGATGCCAATCTTGGATCCTGAAAGCGGCCGCATGGTGTCTCCTTAAGGTTCTGGGCTGCGGTTGATGGTCCGGGAAAGCATAGACCATCTCCCCAAGGCGGAAAAGCTTTTTGCGCGGGATGCGGGCGGGCGGACTGCCGATGTACCCGGCCTCAAGTCATTGGCCGCGCTGGCGGGGGGCGGTCGCAATGCCTCGCGCCGGGGCGGCAAACCGGCCTGCGCGGCCGCGCCACGGCAGGCAAAGCGTAGGGCTACGGATACAAACGGAAAGCGCTTGGCTTATAATCGCCGGACGCTATGCCGGGAGGGGTGGGATTGACCGGGCCTCTCCGGCGGGCGGGTCCATTGGCTTGGGTAAGCATCAACAACCATGATTCGAATTTTCCGACATTATATTTCGGGTGCCTATCTTGTTCTTTTTCTCATGGAGTTGGCTGTTTATTCCTCTTCGTTTTATTTGGGCGGCTTGTTGCAGGGTTATAGCTGGCAGCAGGAATTCGTCGTCACCGACAACGTTTGGGTGCCTTCGCTGATTTTTTGCGCGGTGATGCTGCTCAGTGCCACCGGCATGGGCTTGTACCAGCGCGCCCACGACATCAGCGACGTGGCCTTGCTGCTGCGCATCGGCGTGAGCTTCCTGCTGGGCGCGGCAATCATGAGCCTGCCGTTTTATTTTTTGCCCGGCTTTTTCCCGGGGCGGGGCTTGTTCGCCTACGCCTTGGCCGTGGCCTTGGTCGGGATCTTGACGTCCCGGTTTGTCTTTCTCAAATACGCCGACAACGAGGCGCTCAGGCGGCGTATTTTGGTCCTTGGCACCGGCTACCGTGGCAACATGATCCGCGAGTTTGAGAAACGCAACGCCCACTTGGGATTCCAGGTGATCGGTTATGTCCGCATGGGAGACGAACCCATCCGCGTCGAGCCGGAGTGTGTGCTTGAGGTGCGCACGGGGCTGTTGGACTTCGCCGCCGACGCGGATATCGACGAGATCGTCGTCGCGCCGGACGACCGCCGGGGCGGCATCGCGGTGGACGAGATCCTCGATTGCAAGATGGGCGGTTACGAAGTGGTGGACTTGCTGACGTTTTTCGAGCGCGAGGCGGGCTTGCTGCGGGTGGACAGCCTGCATCCGAGTTGGCTGGTGTTTTCCGATGGCTTCCGCCTGTCCGGGGCGCAGCAGGTTGTCAAGCGCTGGTTCGATGTCGCCGCGAGCCTGGTTTTGTTGGCGGTGGCCTGGCCGGTCATGGTGCTGGCCGCCTTGGCCATCATCCTTGAAAGCGGCTGGGGGGCGCCGGTGTTGTACCGGCAGGTGCGGGTGGGTTTGCATGGCCGGCCGTTCACCGTCATCAAATTCCGCAGCATGCGCACGGACGCCGAAAAAGACGGCAAGGCCCAGTGGGCGCAGGCGCACGACAGCCGCATCACCCGCGTGGGCGGGTTCATCCGCAAGATGCGCATCGACGAGTTGCCGCAAGTGTTCAACGTGTTGCAAGGCGAGATGAGCTTTGTCGGCCCCCGGCCCGAGCGGCCTGAATTCGTGGAGAAATTCGCGGAGACGATCCCCTATTACGCCGAGCGCCACCGCATGAAACCCGGCATCACCGGCTGGGCGCAATTATGCTATCGCTATGGGGCTAGTTATCAAGATACTATCGAGAAATTGCAGTACGACCTTTATTATGTGAAAAACTACAGCATTTTTCTCGATGTGTTGATCATGCTGCAAACCATCGAAGTGGTTTTATGGGGCAAGGGGCTTTAGGCATTCCGGGGGCCGTATTGCCCGCAGCTTTGAATCTAGGGCATCGCTAGGGCATCGCCAGCCATGCCAATAACCTATTATTGTTACTTGGCGGCGTTCCTGGCCTATTTGGCGTTGGCCTTGCTGCTGGTGGCCGGTTGGCGGGGACACGCGGTCGGGCGCTGGCTGATTGCCGCCTGCGGCATGATGGCGCTGTGGGCGGGGGGAATCGCCGTGCAGGAGCGTTACGGCGTGTTTCCCGTGCCGGTGGTGTGGACTCTGGAGACGCTGCACAGCTTCATGTGGCTGGTGTTTTTCTGGCGCTTGTTGAGCCGCCAGGAGGGGGCGGAGGGCGCTTCCCGGTCGGTTTTCATTTACCGCTGGGGGCAGTCCCTCGCGCTGTTCCTGCTGGCTTACATCTGGTGTTCGCCCTATCTGCGGTGGTTGTATCCTTCGGTTTTCCGCCCCTCTTACCAGCTCCTTGGCCATCTCGGCCTGGTGGTCGTTGGCTTGGTGCTGGTCGAGCAGATCTACCGCAACACCCGCACCGACGAACGCTGGCGGATCAGGCTGCTGTGCTTCGCGTTGGGGACGCTGTTCGTTTATGAGTTCTACCTGTATTCCGAGGCGATCCTGTTTCTCCGCGTCAAGGAGGATCTGTGGGCCGCCCGCGGCGTGGTCGCCACCATGCTGGCTCCCTTCATCGCCGTGTCCGCGGCGCGCAACCCGGATTGGTCTTTGGACATCTTCATTTCCCGGCAAGTGGTGTTCCATTCCACGGCCTTGCTGGGGGCGGGGTGTTATCTGCTGCTGATGGCGACGGCGGGTTACTACATCAAATATTACGGCGGCGAATGGGGCGCGGTCTTGCAGATCGCGTTTCTGGTCGGGGCGTTCCTGGTGCTGGCGCTAGTGCTTTTTTCCGGCCAAATCCGGGCGCGGTTGCGGGTTTTCGTGAGCAAACATTTCCTCAGGCATACCTTCGACTACCGGCAGGAATGGCAGCGCCTGATCGCCACCTTGTCGGAAGACCAGGGTGGAACCTTGGGCGAGCGCGTGATACTGGCCCTCAGCCAAGTGGTGGAGAGCCCTGGGGGGGTGCTGTGGGTGCGCGGCAGCGGCGGCAAGTTCGTCTGGCGGGCGAGCCTTGGCTATCCCGGCATCGACATTCCCGAGGTGGATGGCGAGGATCCCGCTGTCGCCTATTTGGAAAGGAAAGACGCGGTGGTGAATTTCAAGGAAATGCTGACCATCCCGGAGGCCTATGCGGGCTTGACCAAGCCCGCGTGGATCGAGCCTTATCCGCAGGCTTGGCTGCTGGTTCCGCTGTGGAAGACGGCGGGCGGCATTGACGGCTTGGTGTTGTTGACCGACTCGCCCACCTTCATGGTGTGGAATGTGGAAGTCATCGACATGCTGAAAACGACCAGCCGGTTGGTGGCAAGCTATCTGGAGTTGGAGGCCGCCGCCCGGGCATTGGCCGAGGCCCGACAGTTCGAGGGGTTCAACCGCCTGTCCGCCTTCGTCATCCACGACCTGAAAAACCTGATCGCGCAATTGAGCCTGGTCGTGCGCAATGCTGCGAAGCACCATGACAATCCCGAGTTCATGCGGGACGCCATCAAAACCGTCGACCACGCCGTGGGCAAAATGAACGCGCTCATGTCGCAATTGCGCAATTCCAACTCGGTGGCTGCGGCGGAGCAGTTCGATTTGCGCGATGCCTTGCTGGAGGCTGTGGAGACGAGGAAGCGGCAAACGCCCGAGCCCATCTGTGATAGAGTAGGGTCTTCGGTGGTCGTGTCGGCCAACCGGCAGCGGCTCGCCTCCGCCTTGGAGCATATCATCCACAACGCGCAGGACGCGGCGGGGAAACAGGGCTGGGTCAAGGTCCGCTTATGGGCGGGCGATGATGGCTGGGCGCGGGTGGAAATCGAAGACAATGGCTGCGGGATGAGCGAGGAATTCATCGACGCCAGCCTGTTTAAACCGTTTGAAACGACCAAGGGCTTGACCGGCATGGGCATAGGCGCTTACGAAAGCCGCGAGTTTGCGCGTTCGTTGGGCGGGGATCTGAGGGTCCGCAGCGAACCGGGCAAAGGCAGCCTGTTTGTTTTCGAGATTCCACTGGCCGCGACAGACGCCGCCCTTTCTCCGCCCAATCCTGTGGAATACGAGTTTGAGTGAACAAGCCTTATTGATCGTCGAGGACGATCCCGGCCTGCGCAGCCAGTTGCGCTGGAGTTTCGACCAATACAACCTGCAAATGGCGGAGGACCGGGAATCCGCGCTGGCGGCGGTGAAAAAACACGAGCCGGCCGTGGTGACCTTGGACTTAGGGCTACCGCCCGATCCGGGGGGGACTAGCGAAGGTTTTGCCACACTGGCCGAAATCCTGTCCTATGCGCCGCAGACCAAAATCATCGTGCTGACCGGCAACGACGACACGGCCAACGCGGTGAAGGCGGTCGGGCAGGGGGCTTACGATTTTTATCAGAAGCCGGTCGATCCCGACATCTTGTCTTTTGTCGTCGAGCGCGCCTTCCGCCTGCACGCCCTGGAGGAGGAAAACCGCAAGCTGGCGCGCATGCATTACAGCTACCCGCTGGACGGCGTGATCGCCGCCAGCCCGCAGATGCATGAAGTCTGCCGTATCGTGGAGCGCTTGGCGCCCACCGACATGACCATGCTGATCTTGGGCGAGAGCGGAACCGGCAAGGAAGTGATCGCCCGCGCCTTGCACAATCTCAGCTCCCGGGCCAACAAGCCGTTCATCGCCGTGAATGCGGCGGCCATCCCTGAAAATCTGTTGGAAAGCGAACTGTTCGGCTATGAGAAGGGGGCTTTCACGGGGGCGACCAGCCAAGTCAAGGGCAAGTTCGAGTTGGCGGACGGCGGGACGTTCTTTTTGGATGAAATCGGCGACATTCCCGTAGGCTTGCAGGCCAAATTGTTGCGGGTGTTGCAGGAGCGGGTTGTCGAGCGCGTCGGCGGCCGGCAGGAGATCAAGCTGGATGTGCGGCTGATCTGCGCGACTCACCGGGACATGCGCAAGCTCATGGTGGAGGGCGGTTTCCGCGAAGATCTGTATTACCGCATCAACGAGATGATCATCAACCTGCCGCCGTTGCGGGAGCGGAGCGGGGATATCCCGGTCTTGGCGCGGGCGTTCGTGGACCGTTACGCCAAGCAGATGATGCGCAATATCATCGGGTTCAAGGAAGAGGCCATGTCCGCGTTGGAGGCTTACGATTGGCCGGGGAATGTCCGTGAGTTGGAGCACAAGGTCAAGCGGGCGGTGGTCATGGCCCATGGGGCGTTCATCGAACTGAAGGATTTGGAGTTGGCCCAGGGCGAGGGCAGCCGACGGATCTTGACCTTGCGCGAGGCGCGCGAGTCGGCGGAACGGCTGGCCATCTGCATGGCCTTGAGCGAGGCCGGCGAAAACGTATCCAAAGCCGCAGAATTGTTGGAGATCACGCGCCCAACCCTGTATGCTTTGCTGACTAAATTCAACCTTAAGCTTTAAAATGGCATCGTTAAATATTCTAAGGGGGCAGTGTGAATAAGTTTACCAGGGCGATAGTGCTGTTGCTGTTGGCGGCGGGCGGCGAAGGCATGGCGATAGCCGCCGCCGACGATCCCTTGCAGACGGCCAAGCAATACATGGAAAAGGGGGAGGCCAAGGCCGCGGTCATCGAGTTGAAGGGCCTGTTGCAGAAGTCCCCGGAAAATGCCGAGGCCAGGGTGCTTCTGGGCGATCTCTATCTCCGCCTGGGCGACGGCGCCTCCGCCGCCAAGGAATTGGAAAAGGCCAGGGATCTCAACCTGCCGAAAGAGGCGTGGATCGCCAAGCTGGCGCGGGCTTATTTGCTGCAAAACCAACCGAAAGTCTTATTGGAAACGCTCCAGCCGGAGCCGCAGTTGCCTGGGAAGGTAAGGGGCGAGTTGCTGGCGTTGCGGGGTGTTGCCCAACTGGGTTTGAACGACGGGCTGGACAAGGCGCAGGAGAGTTTTAACGCCGCCTTGCAAGTCGACCCCGACAGCGTGGATGCGCTGCTGGGGCTTGCCATGCTGGAAGCGGCCAGGCAACAGTATAAGCAGGCTGCCGACTACGCCACCCAGGCAACCGCCAAGGCACCCAAGAATGTCCAGGCTTGGCTGCTGCTGGGTGAAACCCAGCGGTCAAATGCGGACATGCCGGGGGCTTTGGGCGCTTACTCGCATGCCATCGAGGTGCAGCCGTCCAACATGAAGGCGCGGCTGGGCCGCGCTTCCGTCTATATCGCCACAGGGAAGCTGCAGGAGGCCCGCAAGGATGTCGAAGAGGCGAAAAAAGCAGGGGGCGAAATGCCTCTGGTCTTGTACACCGAGGGGGTCATCGACTTCCAGTCGAACAAATTGGACGATGCCAAGGAAAACCTGGTCAAGGTAAACAGCAGCATTCCCGACCATTTGCCAACCCTCTATTTGTTGGGGGCCATCGCCTACCAGAAGGGTGAAAGCGAGCAGGCCGAATACTACCTCTCCAAGGTGGTTACTGCGGTTCCGGGCAACTTGGCCGCCGTCAAGTTGCTGGCGGCGACGCGCCTGAAGCGAGGCAGCGCCGGCGAAGCCATCGGCCTGTTGAAGCCATGGGCGGAGAAGGAGCAAAAGGACGCCCAGTTGTTTGCTATTTTGGGCAGCGCCTATCTGAAAAACAAGCAGTACGACCAAGGCGTCGCCTACCTCGGCAAGGCTGCGGAGATCGCCCCCGACGTGGCCTCGGTGCGCGCCGAATTGGGTTTGGGCAAGATTGCCGCAGGCAAGCTGGAGCAGGGGGTTGACGACCTAAGGACCGCGGTCGGCATCGATCCGAACCTCATGGAGGCGGATGCGACCATCGTGCTGGCCATGATCCAGCAGAAAAAATTCGACGAAGCCATCGCCGAGGCGAACAAGCTGAAAGCCAAGCGCAAGGGCGATCCGTTGGCGGACAACCTGCTGGGGGCGGCCTTCATGGCCAAGGGGGATGTCGAGCATGCCCGCGAGAGCTGGCAAAACGCCTTGGCTGTCAAAGCGGACTACACCCCCGCGAACCTGAACTTGGCCAAAATCGCCATGAGCCAGAACAAGCCCGACGAGGCCGCCAAGGAATATGACAAGATCCTCAAGCGCGATCCGAACAACCTCTCCGCGCTGATCGGTTTGGCGCAGATTGCCGAATTGGGCAAAGACTATGCGAAGATGGCCAGCTTGCTGGATGACGCCCGGAAGAAAAACCCGAAGGATGCGACGCCGGCCATCATGCTGACCCGCTATTACCTGTCGCAAGGCAAGGGCGCCTTGGCCTTGCAGGTTGCCAGCGACGCGTCGGGAAACAATCCTGACAATCTGGCCGCCCTGCAAAATCTCGGGGTGGCGCAGATGGGCGCGAACCAGGCGGCCAACGCCGCCACCACCTTCAGGCAATTGGTTGGCAAGCTGCCGGAAAATCCTGAGCTCCACCATCAGTTGGCCCAGGCCCTGTTCAAGCTGGGCGACAAGACCGGCGCCTCCAAGGAATGGGACGAGGCGCTCAAGAAGGGGCCGGAGTACATTCCCGCCCTGTTGGCGAAGTCGGAGCTTGCCATGCAGGACAAGCGGTATGGCGAGGTTGTCAAGACTGCGGACGTGATCAAGGCCAAGTATCCCAAGTCTCCGTTGGGTTACCAACTGGAAGGCGATGTCCAGCTCGCCCAAAAACAGTTTGGCAAAGCGGTCGATGCCTATGCGAAGGCCTATGAGTTTGCCCCTAGCTCCTATTTGGCCCGGCGTTTGTTCATGGTCCGCCGCGAGATGAAACAGGACCAGGCCGCTTTCGACGGGCTGCGCCAGTGGCTGGACAAGAGTGGCCAGGACGTTGACGCCTGGGGCATGTTGGCGTCGGCCTTGCAGGAAGCGGGGAAGAACCAAGAGGCAATCACTGCCTATGAGAAGGCGCTGGCGGTGCGCCCCGACAATTTGGTGTTGCAAAACAATTTGGTTTGGCTGTACCAAGATGCGGGCGACCAGCGGGCCTTGGGGCTTGCGGAAAAGCTCGCTGCCTCGCCGGGCATTGAAAACAAGCCGGAAGTCTTGGACACAATAGGCTGGGTCTTCTTGCAAAACGGCAAGGAAGACAAGGGCTTGGTTTTGTTGCAGCAGGCGGCCCTGCAAGATGGCGGTAATCCCCACATTCGCTTCCATTTGGCCTCCGCGTTCGCAAAAACGGGGAAGAAGGAAGAGGCGAGGAAAGAGTTGGAGCGTTTGCTCAAGGAAAACAAGTCATTTCCCGAGCGGCCCCAGGTCGAGCAATTGTTGAAGGGGTTGTAACCTTCCGGGGCGCTCCTGGCCACCTGCCCAGAGGCCAGGGTGCGCCCGCAGGGAGGACAGGCATAATCGGTGCTTTCATGTGCGGGGGGGAGTTGATAGAATTCGACTAAGACTAGCCGTCGACATCCGCCCTTGGGGGCCGAAGAATTTCCCACCACACCAAAGCTTATGGCAAAGTTCAACGAAAGCGAAAATCTGCATCAGCATATTTCAAAGCAATATGATCACGAATTGCTGGATATTCGCAGCCGTGTCCTGGCCTTGGGGGGGGTGGTCGAGGAGCAGATCGCGGCGGCCGTCAAAGCCGTGGCCGGGTTCGATGTGGAACTGGCCCGGCGCGTCATTGAGGACGATTCCAAAGTCAATTCCCTGGAAGTCTCTATCGATGACGAATGCACCCAAATTTTGGCGTTGCGGCAGCCGACCGCGCGCGATTTGCGCTTGGTGGTCGGCGTCATCAAGACCATCACCGACCTGGAGCGCATCGGCGACGAGGCCAAGCGTATTGCCCGCTATGCCATTGAGCTGGCTTCCCATTCCCCGAAGAAGAGCCAGTTGGCGGAACTCGAACAACTGGCTGGGCATGTGCAGGGCTTGCTGCATGACGCCTTGGACGCCTTCGCCCGCATGGACGTGGACGCCGCCTTGCAGGTGGTGCATGAAGACAAGCAAGTGGACATGGAGTATGAAAGCATCATGCGCCGGCAGATCACCTATATGATGGAGGATCCGCAGTCCATCCTGGTTAGCTTGGACATCATGTGGTCCGCCCGTTCCCTGGAGCGGATCGGCGACCGCTCCTGCAATATTTGCGAATATGTCATTTATTATGCCAAGGGTAAAAACATTCGCCATATCAGCTTGGAGCAGGTCGAGAAAGATCTGCTTGATGATTAGGCTTGGCGGGCCGCTTAAGACTGAAATCGTGGCGTTCCCAGGCGATGGCGTTCAGTCGGCTGCATGGGTGCCGTGTGGCCGCGTTTGACGGCTGCCTCTTCCTGACCAATTCCTTTCTCTGATGATCCCAAATCCCCTTCTATCCATTGTGTTTTCCGCTTCCTGCCCATGAATCGCCTCGGATTTGCTGTCGTTTTTCTGTTGGCGATGCTCTTTGCGTCTTCGGGCTGGCCGGGTTCGTCCTTCGTGATCGGCGATATTCGCGTTGAGGGCTTGCAGCGCATCTCGGCGGGGACGGTGTTCAATTACCTGCCGGTCAAGGTGGGCGACACCTTTGAGGAAGAAGATTCGGCCGCAATCATCAAAGCGTTGTTTAGGACGGGGTTTTTCAAGGATGTCAAGGTGGGCCGGGAGCGCAATGTGCTGTTGGTGCTCGTCGAGGAGCGTCCTTCCATCGCCAGCGTCAAGATCGAAGGCAACAAGGACATCAGCTCGGAAGACCTGAACAAGGGGCTGAAAAACATCGGCTTGGCGGAGGGCCGCGTGTTTGACCGGCAGATTCTCGACAAGGTCGAGCAGGAGTTACGTCGGCAGTATTACAGCCGTGGCAAATACGGCCTGAAGATCGACACCGAGGTGAAGGATATTTCCCGCAACCGGGTGGCTATTACTTTGAAGATTTCCGAGGGCAAGGTCGCCAAGATCAAGCAAATCAACATTGTCGGCAACAAGTCTTTCGAGGATGGCGAGTTGTTGAAGGTTTTCGATCTGGGCACATCGAACCTGCTGTCTTTCTACACCAAGAACGACCAATACTCCAAGCAAAAGCTTTCTGCGGACTTGGAGCGCTTGCGTTCTTATTACATGGACCGGGGTTACATCAATTTCGACATTGAGTCCACACAGGTTTCCATTACCCCGGACAAAAAGGCGATCTACATCACCATCAACGTCAAGGAGGGCGACATTTTCACCGTCAACGAAGTGAAGCTGACCGGCAAGACCATCGTCGCGCCGGAAGAACTGACCCCCTTGGTGCAAATCGGCCCCACCGACACCTTCTCCCGCAAGCTGGCGACGGAAACCTCCAAGGCCATTTCCGACCGCCTGGGGGACGAGGGGTATATCTTCGCCAACGTCAACATGGTGCCTGATATCGACGCGGCCAGGAAAACCGTCAACATCACTTTCTTCATCGATCCCGGCAAGCAAGTCTATGTGCGCCGCATCAACATGCAGGGCAACACCAAGACCCGCGACGAAGTGCTGCGCCGGGAGATGCGGCAGATGGAGGCGGCGTGGGCATCGACCACCAAGATCGAGCGCTCCAAGACCCGTCTTGAGCGCCTTGGGTATTTCCAGGAGGTGAACGTGGAGACGCCCGCCGTGCCGGGCACTTCCGACCAGATCGACGTGAACTACACCGTGACCGAGAAGGCATCCGGCAACCTCCAGGCCGGCGTGGGCTATTCGCAGGTGCAGGGCATCATCTTCAACGCCAGCGTGACCCAGGACAACGTCTTCGGCTCCGGCAAGCGGGTGAGCTTCACTTTCAACAACAGCGCCTACAGCACGATTTACAATGTCGGCTATTTCAATCCTTATGCCACCTTGGACGGCGTCAGCAGCGGTTGGAATATCAACTACCGCAAGACCAACGCTTTCCAGGCGAACCTCGCCAACTATTCCAGCGACGTTTTCTCGGCGGGGGGGAACTGGGGGTTTCCGCTGAGCGAGTTCAGCAGCCTGCGCATGAACCTGGATTACGAGCATACCAAGCTGCATACCGCGACCGATTCGGGGTACTGTTCCCTGGCTCCGGCGGTGACGGTGTACGATCCTCTGATTTGCACCGGGGCGGGCGACACTTATGTGCCGATAACCTACGCCAGTTCGCGGCAGATTCGGGATTTCGTTGCGCAAAACGGGGATGTCTTCAACACCTATTCGATGGGCGTCTCGTATGTGCACGACACCCTGAACCGGGCGATTTTCGCCAACAAAGGCGGTTCGCAGACCGTGTCCTTGCTGGGCACGATGCCATTCAGCGACCTCACCTACTACAAGGCCAGCATCAGCGCGGTGCAGTATTTCCCCCTCGCCAAGGATCTCACCTTGATGTTGAAGGGGGATATCGCTTACGGCAACGCTTATGGCTCCACCCAGGGTGGCTTGCCGTTCTTCGAACATTATTTCGCCGGTGGCCCGCTGTCGGTGCGCGGCTTCATGGCCAACACCCTCGGCCCCCGCGACAGCCCCTCGGCCCAAGCCGTGCTTTACGGCCAGATACCGCGCCCCTTCGGCGGCGCCAGCAAGCTCGTCGGCACGGCTGAGTTGCTGTTCCCGGTTCCCTTCATGGCGGACAGCAAGAGCATCCGGCTGGGGGTTTTCTTCGATGCCGGCAACGTGTTTCGGAATGGCTACGACTTGGGCGAGTTGCGCTATTCGACGGGGCTTTCGGCCAAGTGGCTGTCGCCTTTCGGTGCGCTGACCTTCAGCATCGCGCAGCCACTCAACGCCAAGACCCAATGCTACGGGGATTTCCCGCTGCTCAATCCCGGCTGTGGCGGTCCGGGGACGCCGGGTCCGGGAACCGTCGTCTCAGACCAAGTGCAGCGCTTCCAGTTTTCCTTCGGGCAGGGGTTCTGAGCCTTGCCTGCAGACGCCAAGGGCAATCGTTCGTCGCTTGCGCGTGGTTCTTGTATAATGGCTGGCGGGACAGGCCATGGCGGAGTCCTGGCGCTGGCGCTGCCGCCGCCAAGCCTGAAGGACACCTTGCCCGCCTGCGCCGGGGGTGTCTATTTTCAACCTTTCGATTGGGAGTGAGATTTCAATATGTCTAAAACAAGCCTGTGGTGTGTGCTGCTGGGATTTATATCGGTTTTGAACATGCCGTCCGCAGGAGCCGAACAGGCGGCGGATTTCGATTCCGTCGGCGGTGGCGGGCGCGGCCAGACGTCCGGGTTGAAGATCGGCGTCGTCGATGTCATGTCCCTGATTGAAAAGTCTTCGCAAGGCGAACAGGCGAGAAAAACCATGGAGCGTGAATTCAAGCCGCGTGAAACCAAGCTGAACAGCGAGAAAGAGGAGATCACCAAGATGCGGGACCGTCTCGCCAAGGATGCCGAGGTGATGGGCGAAGAGGAGCAAAAGAAACAGACCAAGGAACTCCTCAAGCGCATCGACGAGGTTCGCGGCGTGGAAGAAAAATTAAGGCGGGATTTCAACGAAACCCGCAACGAAGAGATGTCCAAGCTGCAAAAATCCATCAGCGAGGCCATCCAGTCCCTGGCCAGGGAGGAGCGTTTTGATTTGATCTTGTCCTCTGAAGGCGTGGCTTTCGCCGGCGAGGCGATCAATGTCACTGCCAAGGTCGCCAGCAGGCTGGAAGGCGGCGTCGCCCCCTCCAAAGGCTCGAAGCGATAACCACGCTCCGCCCCAAGCCCTAAACCCTTTTAAGGAAAAACGCATTGGATATTCAAGAAATAAAGGAATTTCTGCCACATCGATACCCTTTTCTCCTGGTCGACCGCGTCCTTGAGTGCGAGCCGGGGGAGCGGCTGTTAGCCGTCAAGAATGTCACCTTCAACGAGCCTTTTTTCCAGGGGCATTTCCCTGGGCTTCCCATCATGCCGGGCGTCCTCATCATCGAGGCGATGGCCCAGACCACGGGCTTGTTGGCGGGGAATTCGGCGCCGGATGTGCTGGGGAAAGGCAAGACCTATTATCTGGTTGGGCTGGACAAGGTTCGCTTCAAGCGTCCCGTCGTGCCAGGCGACCAGCTCAAGTTGGAGGCCCGCTATGTCCGCCACAAGCGGAATATTTGGGCATTCCAATGCCGCGCCGAGGTGGACGGGGATCTCGTGGCCAGCGCGGAAATCATGTGCGCCGCCGCGGAGCAGAATTCTTGATTCACTCGACAGCGATCATCGATCCTTCCGCCGAATTGGCGGATGACGTGAGCGTCGGACCCTACAGCGTCATCGGCCCCGGCGTCCAGATCGGTGCGGGCACAACCCTAGGTTCCCATGTGGTCCTCAAGGGGCCGACACGGATCGGCAAGAACAACCGGATATTCCAATTTGCCTCGGTGGGCGAGGACACCCAGGACATGAAGTATCGCGGCGAACCCACCCGCCTGGAAATCGGCGACGGCAACATCATCCGCGAATTCTGCACCCTCCACCGGGGGACGGTGCAGGACAAGGCGCTGACCAAGATTGGCGACCACAATCTGTTCATGGCCTACTCGCATGTCGCCCATGATTGCGTGGTCGGCAGCCACGTCATCATGGCGAATGCCGCCTCCATCGCCGGGCATGTGCTGGTCGAGGATTACGCCATCCTCGGCGGCTTTTCCCTGATCCATCAGTTCTGCAAGATCGGCAAGCATAGCTTCTCGGCGATGGGCAGCGTCATTTCCCGCGACATCCCCCCTTACGTTCTGGTGGGCGGGCAGCCGACCAAGCCGCATGGCATCAACGCCGTCGGACTGGAACGGAAAGGTTTCAGCCAGGACGCGATCCGCCAGATCAAGAAGGCTTACAAGATCGTCTTCAAGTCGGGCCTGAAATTGGAAGACGCCATCGGCGCGTTGGAGGAAATGGCCGAAGAGACGGCGGAAATCCAATGTCTGGTCAATTTCCTCAAACAGACCCAGCGCAGCATCCTGCGCTAAGCGGCGCGGGCGGACGGCTCGTCGTCGGCATCGACGAAGTGGGGAGGGGCTGCATCGTTGGCGCGGTGGTCGCCGCCGCCGTCATCCTCGGGCCGGATGCGGTGATCGACGGCTTGGCCGACTCGAAAAAACTGACGCCCAAACGGCGCGAAGACTTGGCCGCCCAGATCAAAGAAAAAGCTCTGGCTTGGGCCATAGGCCGGGCCGAGCCGTCCGAGATCGACCGGCTCAACATCCTGCAAGCCTCGCTGCTCGCCATGCGCCGCGCCTACGCCGCGCTGCCCGTCCAGGCCGACTGGGCGCAAGTGGACGGCAACCGCTATCCCGGCTTGCCCTGCCCCGGCGAGGCCATCGTCGGCGGCGACGCCCGCGTCGCCGAGATCTCGGCGGCGTCCATCCTCGCCAAGGTCGCCCGCGACGCCGAAATGGGCATCCTCGACGCGCTGTATCCAGGTTACCAGTTCGCCGTCCACAAGGGCTATCCCACCGCCCTGCACCAGGCCAAACTCATCGAATTGGGGGCCACGCCGCTGCATAGACGCAGCTTCGCTCCCGTCGCCAGGATGCTTTTCCAGCAACAAACCTCCGAACTTTTTCCCATCGAACAGGCAGGCATCGTGTCATGAAACTCTTGGCCATCAGCCTTTCCGGGCCGCAAGTCCTTGAACACGGAGGCCGTAGCGCCCAAACCGGCATTTGCAAGCAGCCCGTCGCCGGCCCCGTCCAGGCCACCGCCGAGGGCATCCTCGGCGATACCCAGGTGGACCGGGAAAACCATGGCGGGGCCGACAAGGCTGTGTACGCCTACACGGCGGAAAACTACCGCTTCTGGGAGCAGGAATTGGGCAGAAGCCTGCCTTACGGCCAGTTCGGCGAGAACCTCGCGGTCAGCGGCCTGCCGGACGAGGCCGTGCATATCGGCGACATCTTCCGCGTCGGCGCGGTCGAATGCCAAGTCACCCAGCCTCGCGTCCCCTGCTTCAAGCTGGGCCTGAGGATGGCAGATCCCGGCTTCGTCCGGCGTTTCCACCACTCGGGCCGGGTCGGCTTCTACCTGCGCGTGTTAAAGGAAGGCCCGCTCAACACGGGCGATGCCATCGAGCGGCTGTGCGCAGATCCCGGCCAATTGAACATCCGCGACGCCATGCTCGCCCTCAGCCCCAATCCCCGGCAACAAGACATCATCCGCCGCGCCTTGGCAATTCCCGCCTTGTCGCAGGCTTGGCGGGACAGTTTGCGGAAGAAACAAGCATGAGCCAAACCTTATTTGAAGCGCCGGTCGATCCGGCAGACATCGCCCGTTTCATCCGCGAAGACCTGGGGGGCGGGGATCTGACCGCCCTCATCGTGTCGGCGTCGGAGCGGGCCGAGGCCAGGGTCATTACCCGCGAGGCCATGGTCTTATGCGGCCGCCCCTGGTTCGACGCCGTCTTCGCTCAACTCGACCCCGCCGTCCGCATCGCCTGGCAGGCGGAGGAGGGCGCGGACGTGTCGGCGGACGCGCTGCTCTGCGTGCTTGAAGGCCCGGCCCGCGCCTTGCTGACCGGCGAGCGCACGGCCCTGAACCTGTTGCAAACCCTCTCAGCCACAGCGACGTTGGCCCGGATCTACGCCAAGGCCGCGCAAGGCACGGGGCTGACCGTGCTGGACACCCGCAAGACGATCCCCGGCCTGCGCCTGGCGCAGAAATACGCCGTGCGCTGCGGCGGCTGCGCCAACCACCGCATGGGGCTGCACGACGGCATCCTCATCAAAGAAAACCACATCATGGCGGCAGGCTCCATTGCCCAAGCCGTGCGGCAAGCCCAGGCATTGGAAGCCAATGTGCTAGTCGAAGTGGAAGTGGAAAACCTCGACCAACTGGGGCAGGCGCTGGAGGCTGGGGTGACCCGGATATTGCTGGACAATTTCACTTTGGAGATGATGCGCGAAGCCGTGGCAATCAGCGCGGGCCGGGCGAAGCTGGAGGTTTCCGGCAACGTCAGTCTGGAGGCTATCCCCGCCATCGCCGCGACCGGCGTGGATTATGTCTCCGTCGGCGCGTTGACCAAGAATGTGAGGGCGGTGGATTTGTCGATGAGGATTGTTTTGGCCGGTGAGGGATGACATCGTTTGGGACGATGTTATCCCTTCTGCCTACAGATTGCGGCTTGCGCAGGGGGCGCGATCAGCCATGTAGCCATGTAGTCGGGCGCGTCTCTTTGCGCCCGACATTTCCATGCTTGATTGTCGGGCAACGATAAAGCCGTTGCCTGACCTACCCGGCTACTCCTTAGCACAATGCCCATTTTCACATTGAACATATAACCCACCTTGGACACATGATATTTGGTGTCTTTCCATGTTTTGGGCCATAGCGAGTAAATTTGAAGCCGGGCGTCCACCACCTTCCCCAAGACATCCCAATTTCATTGCCACGCCTTCCGCATCATACGCCATGGTGCCAGATAATTTGTGCGTAGTGTTTTGTGCCAAAGGAGGTCTTGGATCGTTTTGTTGGAAGTGAATAGACTTTGGAACTGGTTTGCTGCTGTCGGGCAACGAAGATTGGTTGATTGCTGTATTCGCTCCAGTTTTTGGCGCAAGCAATAGCTCTGCATTGACATTATCTTTTTTATAGAATATCAACAGATCATCCATAACGGGATCGATTTTTGTTTTCACACCTTGCCATTTGAGCAAAGAAAACCCTCCTTTGTTGATAAGATGCTAATTTGCACTAGCAACAACTGACTTCTTGTCTGAGATAAAAATATCGGCTGTTGACAAGTACGTCCCTAAATCCCAAGATCGGCGGGCAGTATATGTTAAATTGAAGTCGCAAAAATCGGGCAGTGGCGTTAGCTCCATATAATACCGATCTGGCCTGCCAATATCTTCATCTTGGAGCCTAGCCTTATCCAGTGTTGATGCTATAAATTTACTATCTATGCCATGCCGCCTCAGTCCATCAGTAATAACAGGCACAAAGTCTTCTATAGTAACTTTCGGGTTTTCTCTGATACAAATGCGGCTTACGTTATAACTCGCGTCAAGCGGTTTAACTGTTACCGATGTGCATCCACTTGCCAACAAGCCAACGATTGTGGCAGCAAGTAACTCAACCACTCGAAACGCTCGACCTAAATTGAGGCCAACATATCGCTTTTCATTGCAGCCTGTATGTCTGATTACCATAAATTCCTCCTAAATACCTAACCACAAGTTGACATTGAAGGTAAAGCTGATTACGAAAACCAAGCTTATCTGACACAGTTCAAAGTATCAATGCTGAAAGACAATCCAGCCCAGCCCAGCCCAGCCCAGCCCAGTAGGGTGCGCATCGCGCACCTTTTTCACTCCAGCGGTGTAGGTTGGGTTGCGGCTCTATCGCAACCCAACAGATACCGGGAAATGTTGGGTTGCCAAAAAGACGGCAACCCAACCTACGCCGCTAATTGCGGTGTTCTTCCGCAGTATTCACAGGCTGAGAAAGCGCCATGCTTCCCGTTGCCACAGCAATAGCACACTGCAAAGGTTATTTTCAATTCCTAACTTTGAAGTAGGCACCCCACATGGCATCTTGTGGCACACCGCATCCGGGGCATAACACCGAAAATACCTGCCAACGCATCGAAAAGCCTGCAATATGCCATTGTGATGGGGGTCCATTTTCGGAATCTATTATACGCCCCATCCCCATGCCTGACAAACCGCCTCTTTGGCTTTTGTGTGGCATTCTAATCAGAATGGTCTATCATTCAACCCTATTCGCCATCCACCACTACACTAGCCAGATCCCATCCCTCGCCGCCATGGACACCCAACCGCATTTCCAAACCCGAAACTTCCAACTCGTCCACGCCCTCAAGCGGCGGATGCGCTTTATAGTCCCCAGCTTGGCGAAGGATTTCGAGCGGACGTATATCTTGGCCATCCTGTTGCGCAAGCACCAAGGCATCCATGAAATCCGCACGGTCCCGGAAATTGGCTCGGTGGCGGTTTGGTTCGATCCGAAAAGCTTGCCCAAGGTCGAGTTGCTCAAGCTGCTGGACACGCTGATAAGCAACCTGGGGGCGCCGAAAGGCCAGGCTTCTTATGCCTTGCGGGCGATGGACGATGCCAAGCAGCCGGTGCGGGATTTCCATCTTGCCATCGAGGGCATGACCTGCGCTTCTTGCGCCTTGCTGATCGAAGTCCGCTTGCGGCGCGATCCGCGCATCGTCCAGGCCAGCGTCAATTTCGCCACCGAGACGGCGGCGGTGCGCGGCGGCATCGCCAAGGAGGAGTTGTTCGGGCAGATTCGCGGCATGGGCTACCGGGCCTTTGCCGTGGACACGCTGACCCAGCGCAAGCTGCTGGCGGCGCGGGAAAACGAGCGGCTGGCCCAGGCCAAGAAGCGGGCGGTGTGGTCGAACTTGCTGAACTTGCCCGGCATCCTCATCGCCTTTGCCGGCCCGCATTCGCGTTGGCTGCATTGGTTCGAGTTTGGCACCACCGTTCCTATCGCGCTGTGGGCCGGCTGGCCGTTGTTCCTCAAGGCGTGGTCGCTGTTCGCCAAGCACCGCTCCGCCAGCATGGATACCTTGGTGGCCTTGGGTGTGGGACTGGCCTACAGCCAGGGCTTGTTCACCCTGCTTGCCCGCCGCCGCGCGCAATATTTCCAGGCGGCGACCGCCGTGGTTTCCTTCGTGCTGCTGAACCGCTATTTGGAGGAGCGGGCGCGGGGCAAGGCCCACCAGGCCATGCGGCGGCTCATCGACGGCCAGCCGCAAACCGCGACGGTGTTGCTGGACGGGCGCGAGTTGCGTTTGGGCATAGACGAGATCCAGGTCGGCGATTGGCTGCTGGTGCGCCCCGGCGAGCGGATTCCCTGCGACGGCGTGGTAATCGACGGGCTGTCCACGGTGGACGAGTCGCTGGTGACCGGCGAGAGTGTGGCCGTGGTCAAGGAGGCCGGGGCGAAGGTGGTCGGCGGTTGCGTCAACGGCGGCGGCGCGTTGCGGATACGCGCCAGCGCCGTCGGCGCGGACACGGTGCTGGCCGGCATCATCCAGGGCGTGGATTTGGCGCAAGGCAGCAAACTGCCGGTGCAAAGCCGGGTGGACCGGGTTTCCGCCGTGTTCATGCCCTCGGTGATAGGCGTCGCCGGGCTGACGTTCTTCGGCTGGCTGATGGCGGGGGCCGACCCCGGACTGGCCATGACCCACGCCATCGCGGTGTTGCTTGCCGCCTGTCCCTGCGCCTTGGGGACGGCGACGCCGGCGGCGATCATGGTCGGCACCGGCGAGGCGGCGCGGCGCGGCATCTTCATCCGCAATGGCGAGAGCCTGGAGCTGGCCTCGCAGTTGACCGTGATGGTGTTCGACAAGACCGGCACCATCACCGAGGGCCGGCCCACGCTGGCGGATTTCATCAACCTCTCCCCGGAGGCGGACGGACGGATTCTGTCCTTGGCGGCGTCGGCGGAGTTCGGTTCTGAGCATTATTTAGGCAGGGCGCTAGTCGCCCAGGCCAAGGCGGAGGGCTTGCCCATCTTGGCGGCGGAGGGCTTTGCCTATGTGCCGGGGCAGGGCATCCGCGCAAACGTGGAAGGTGTGGAGGTGTTGGTGGGCAGCCGGGGCTGGCTGGAAGACCACGGCATCGCGCCGGAGGCTTTGTCAGGGCAGGCGGAGGGGCTGGCTGCGGAGGGCAAGACGCCGGTGTTTCTCGCCTTGGACGGCGAGCTTGCCGCGTTGTTCGGGCTGGCCGACCAGCCTAGGGCCAATGCGCGGCAGGCCGTCGAACGCTTGCATGGACTGGGGGTGAAGACGCTGATGCTGACCGGGGACACGCAGGCCACGGCGGAGCATATCGCCCGGCAAGTCGGCATAGACGCGGTGATTGCCCAGGCCGGGCCAGAGCGCAAGCTGGAAGTCATCCGCGAATTGCAGTGGCAGGGCGGCAGGGTGGGGATGATCGGCGACGGCGTCAACGACGCCCCGGCGCTGGCCGCCGCCGATGTCGGCTTCGCCATCGCCGGCGGGGCGGATTTGGCGTTGGAGACCGCCGACATGAGTCTGGCGCGGGGGGACATCGCCAAGGTGGCCGAGGCGATGGCTTTGGGCGATGCCACTTTGCGCATCGTCCGGCAAAACCTCACCTGGGCCTTTGGCTACAACAGCCTTGCCATTCCGTTGGCGGCGTTCGGCAAACTCAGCCCGATGACCGCGTCCATTGCCATGTCGGTCAGTTCGCTGTCCATGGTCCTCAACGCGCTGCGCTTGCAGCGGGGCAAGCGGTCCTAATCCGCCGCTTCGCCGACTTCCTGGGTTTCGGCGACGAGGTCCGCCAGATTCTCCTTTTGTTGCAAGACGAAATCCTTGCCCTTTTCGCTGGCCCTGGCTGCCGCTGCGATGATTTCCTTGCGGTATTTGTGGATGAAATAGCCGGCGGTCAGGCCGAGGCCAAAGGTGATGACGGGATGTCTGGCGAGTATGCTCATGATGTTTTCGCTGCTGTGGTGGGTTGCGGAATCGGCCATTCAATAAAGCCTGGCCCGATTTTACCACAGGCCTCCCAGTCCCCGGCGGCGCTGGCTCAACGGCCTCATCACCTATCAGATTCAAATTCTGGCGCTAAACGCTCGTAGGAGCGCCCCGTGGGCGCGACCGATTCCGCACTCGTCGCTGGGTTTTCGCGGGCATGGCCCGCTCCTACGGTGAAACTGATAGGTGGCGAGCTCAACGGCAATGGATGCAGGCCGGGGGCGCTTCCGCCGGGCTGCGCGAGGTCTTGCTGACCGTCCGGTTGGAGGCTTTCATCAGCGCCATGCGCAAAGCCCCGGTCAGGCTTGGCCCCATGCCCAGTTGCGCGGCCAAGGCGGGAACCAAAATCAGGGAGGCAAATGCCAGCCCCGTGCCTAGCAATAAAGCGCCAGTGACATCGATCTTTGCGCTGGCCTGAATCGCCCGTTGATTGCTCATGTGTGCCCCGTGCATTGCAAGATTGAAAGGATAACCGCAGGGTCCGAGAGGACTTGAGATTTAATACAATCTTTACGCCAAGGGCGTATCTCGTTGATTGCATAGCCTAAATTTAACGGCCTTTAGGCAAAGCATTGCTTTTTGTGTGTGATTTGACCCGGCTACAGGGGGAAATCGCGCAGGGAGGGCTTGCATGCTCCGGGGGGCGCATCCCGGCGGTGGCGGCGGGATGCGAGGCCGCCCCGGCGGGTTTCAGTGGCCCTTGAGTTTTTCCGTCATGTAAAAAACGGCGTTTGCCACTTCTTGGTCGCTCAGTTGCAAGTCGCGGCCTTTGGCCGGCATGTTCAGATATCCGCTGCTGGCATGTTTGTTCATGACCGGAAGCCACTCAAAATAGCGGTCTTTCCAGGCTTTGGCGTCGCCGAGCCGGGGCGCTCCCTGGATGCCCGCGTCATGGCAGACGGCGCAAGAAGATTGGTAAACCTGCTCGCCTTTTTGGAAATCCGCCGGGCTTTCGGGCTGGTCGGCGGGGGCGTTTTCGGCAAAAGCCTGCGGGCAGGCCAGCGCGGCGGCCAAGAAAATCAAAGGGCCATAGGAAGAAAAAGAAGGGGTGTTCATGGCATGGGTTCCGTAAGTTCTGTGGAAAGAACGCGGCGCGGGTGCGGTCGGCGTGCCGTGCTTGCAAACCCCGCCCGCCGCTCATTTGCGTTGCAGCCGCAAGGAGTTTAGCACCACCGACACCGAACTGAGGGCCATGGCGGCGGGGGCAACCATCGGATTCAGCTTGCCCATCGCCGCGACCGGAACGGCGACGATGTTGTAGCCGAAGGCCCAAAAACAGGTTTTGTTTGGGGCGTTGGCAGCGTGTGTTAAGGCGTGGCCGGAAGCATCGGCTTTTGGGTTCATGGGAAGGCTCCGGGAGCGGGGTTGGCAAGGTTTGCGCGGCGGCTAGGGATCTTGCGCGTGCGGCACGACGGCCAAGGGCGCGAAGCCGCCGCCGGGGGTGCGGAAGTTGGTGGTCTGGCCTTGGTACAAACGCGCCACCATCAATTGGATGTCGGCGCGGTAGACATAGGCGCGCAAGTCATATTTGAGCGCGGCGAGGCCGTCGGCCAGCGGCAGCAGGCGTTCGCCCGGCGGCACGAACGCCTGCGCCACATAATCGCTGCGCAGAATTTCCTCGAAAACGCGGCGGGTCAGCTTGTCGCCCCGGTAGGCACCCTTGCCGGCATAGCCCGCCACCGGCTTGAAAAACAGCCGCTTGCGTCCGGCCCACAGCGCGTCCGCGTCTTCCCCGCGCACCCGGAGCGTGGGGGCTATGCCGTCCAGCAGCAAGGCGGCGGTTTCCCCGTCCACGCCCATGTCGCGCAAGGCCGCCGCGTCGGTCAGCAAGGCCAGATTGCGTTTGTCGGCGTAGAGGGCGTGGGCGCGGGGATGCGGGGTCACGACCGCGCCCCGGTTTAGGTAAGCCTCGCGCAGGCTGGCATGGGCCGGGGCTTCCAGGTCGAAATCGGTCAGCCGGTTGTAAACCAGGTCGATGCGGCGATCCCCCCGCCACAACGCGCCCTCGGCCCAGGCCAGCTCGCCGGGGTCGCAGACTGTGGCGGCAATCCCGTGCCGCTCGAACAAGCCTTGAAACAACAGGAACTCGGGCAGCAAAAATTGGCTTTGCGGGTTTTCATCGACGATGGCGACCGAACGCAGCGGCGCGTCGCCCCTTTCGGCCCGCCATTCTTCCAGGAACATCGCCAAGAACGCCTGTTCCAGCGCCGCCCGCTCCAGCCCAAGCAGCGCAGTCTCGCCGCCCGCCGTCCCGTGGCGGCAATCTTTGTGCGCCTGCGCCAGCAAGGCATTGAGCAGGCCACCGCCGGCGTTGCTGTTGATTTCGATCAGCCGGGGGCCGTCGTCGCCGGGATGGAAGTCGTAGCTAAAAAACACCCCCCGCGCCTTGGGGGCGAAGCGGGCTATCGCCGGCGCGTAAGCCAGCGCCCGTTCCTGGTAGGCGGGCAGGGCCAGCACTTTCTCGATGGCGGCGATGATTTCCGCCTGCCGCCGGATCTGGGGCTCGTCGATGTAGACCGCCGCCTCGGCGAAAAGCTGCGGACGTTCCTCCAACAGCGCCCACAGCCCGTCGCCGCCGTCGCGCTGCCCTGGCACTGCCGTCCTCAGCGCATGGCGGTCCAGCGTGAGGCAGCGGCACTCGCGGTTGAAGTAATCCGCCCCGTGTCGGCCTTCGGCAAAAGGATTATGTTTTGGCAAGGCGCTCATTGGTTCAAGCCCTGTGCCGGGTATGTTTCAAGCATCAATCGTTGTTTCCTTAGGTCTTAGGCCAGCCTGTCTTCAATATGTTGTTTTTGGCGCGAGATGAATTGCCTGCCTTGTCCGGCGGCGCTGCCTGCCGTGGCGATGATCTCCTTGCGGTATTGGTGCGCAAGATAGCCCGAGGCGAGGCCCAGGCCGAACATGATGCCCGGGTTTCTGAGCAATTTGCCCGCGAGGCTTCTGCCTGCATGGATGATGGCCGACACGGCCACGCCGGTGACGATGCCTTTCGCCAGCGTGTCGAATTGCAAGGCAAGCGGATTCCCCGCCTCGCCCGGCGCCAGCCCGGTTTCTTGCGGCGTGGCAACTTCGGCGGCGGGGCCGGCCTGTCCGCCATTTTTAGAACCCTTGTCGAATTGTTTCATGGTGCCTTCTGTTGTTAAAAAATAGCCGGTTTCCCCGTGGCTGGTCCATTAGCGGGGAAACCGGAGGAGCGCGGGAATATCTCAGTAATCCGGCGCCTCGCGGAAAGTCCACTGGATGGCCGCGTTGGCGAAGAAGCCGTCGCCCAGTTGCACTTGCTGGAAGGGCTTGCCGGCGGCGTTGACGACATTCTTGTAGTTCAAGTCTTCATAAATCGGCAGGCCGACCGACCCGCGCAATTTGAAGTTTCCCCCGAAGGCGTTCAAGAACCGGTAATCGGCGACAAAGGCGATGTTCGACTGGGTGCCGCCGGTGTTGCCGATGTTGAAGCCGTTGTCGGTGCTTTTCTCCGTGTAGATCGCGTCCATTTCCAGGCCAACCATCAGGTTATAGTTCGGAGTATAGTGCAAAGCCACGGCCACGCTGGCCGCGTCGCCGAACGCATAACGGTCGCTGTTTTCCGGGTTGACCTCGTAAATCGCCGAGCCGTGGAGCCACCAGTCTTTCCAGCGTTGCGAGTAGAGCAGCCCGCCCCGGAAAGTGGCGGTGCCTTTGCCCAATTGCAAGCCCCCCGGCTGCGAAACCAGCATGCGCTTGGTCAGGGCGTCCAGCGCCCGCGTCCCGGTGAATTCGCCGGTCGGCAGCGTGGTGCCTAGAAACAAGGTGGCGAACTTGTCCCAGCGCGTGCTGCGCCAGAAGTTGTAGCGTCCTTCCAGCACGATGTCGCCGATGCCGTTGGTGTTGGCTATCGACTCCCCGAAGGTCGTAATTCCATTTTTGTTGGGCGTGGTCTGCGTCTCCGTCGTCAGCCTGCGCTCGAACCAGGGGATGTTCAGGAACAGCGCAAGGTTGTCCAGGGGCGAATAGTTAAAGGCCAGCGCCTGTTGCTGCACTTGCAGATCTTGCGGCGCTTTCGGCTGGTATTTGTTGCCGTGGATGAAATCGTTCGGATCGACGCCGGCGGAGCCGCGCTTGATCTGGTTTTTTTCCATATAGCCGTAAATCATCGCCACGCTGAAATTGCCCGCGCCGGGGGTCACGGCGGTCCGAACGCGAAAGGGCGCGGTGGTGCCCACCGGCGAAACGTCCGCAAAAGCCGTGTCGAAGTCGATCACATCGCCGCCTTTCTTGGCGGCGAAGTCTTCGGCCTCTTCGCGCTTGGCGAAGGCGATGTAGTTCGGCACCATGTCGGGGATCACGCTGCTGCCCATGACATAGGTGGCGGTTTCCGCGTCCACTAACTTGCCCGACACCCAGTCATGCACCTTGACCGACTTGAAGGCCGACATGCCCCCCTCGTCGTCGACCACCCGCAACATGCAGGCGACGCCGCAGGTATGCTCCACGGTGCCGTCCTTGTACACGAGTTCGGCGGCGCTCTTGAGATACCTGTCGATGTACATGCCGCAGACCTTGCAGCTTTCCCGTCCCTTGGCATGTTCGTCGGCAAACCCGAGTATTGGGATGAAACATAAAAAAAACACAAGGATTTTCCAATGGGTTTTCATGGCTGTTTCCTTATAAGTAATGATGGCAAAAAAGATTCAAACATGTCGATGCCAGTTTCGCCGATGACTTTCTCCGCCACCACGCCCTGCCGGTCCAGAATGAATGTGGTCGGCAGCGACTTCACGCCATAGGCATTGGCGGCTTTGGCCTCGGGGTCTAGCAGCGCCGGAAAAGTAATCAGCTTGTCGAGCTTGCGGAATTCCTCGGCAACCTCCGGCGGCTGGTTGACATTGACGGAGACCGCGACGAAACCTTGGTCTTGGTATTTCAGGTAAAGGGTTTCCATGGATTTGATGATTTCCTTGTTGCAGAACGGGCAGGATACCGACCAGAAGCGCAGCATCACCACTCGGTCTTTGAAATCGTCGGGGAAAGCCACGGTCTTGCCGTGCATGTCCGCCAACTCGACCCGCTGCGGTATCTGGCCAATGCGCAATACCTGCCGCTGGTTGCAGCCGACCAGCAAAAATAGGATGAGCAGGAAGGGCAAAACCCAATAAACAGTCAAAGTTTTCATGGCGATTTCATGGAATAGGCAGCACTCGGTCATTCCTTGGCATCCAAGCTTTCGATAATGGCGGGTGTGACCTCTTGGAAGCGGATGATTTTGTTGCCCTTGTGGTCTTCCATGAATTCCTTGGCGGCAGCCTCGTCCTTGAACGGCAGCAATTCATGCCCCATCGGCCCTAGCACATCGCTGCCGATGACATAATAACCCGTCTTGGCGTCGATCAACTCGGTTTCGTAATAGTCGGTGACTACCACAGAAACTATGTCTTGCGCGGATTTTCCCGGTGTGTATTTGCCGGTGTCGAAGATATGCTTGAACATGTCCTTCGCGCCATCGTAAAAATAGTATTCGCCGTTTTTCAACACAATCCTCGCCACCCATTTCGGGTATTTGTACACGAACATGCCGCACACCGGGCAGCGGTCGGTTTTTTTAATGGTGACTTCCGCGTCTTCGGCATGGACAAACCCCATAAAAAGCAATGAAAATGCCGCGAACAGGGTCCAAGACAGCTTGATGGCATGGGTTTTCATAAGTCACATAATCAGGTTGGAGAAGGCGATTTTCCAGGTCACGATGGCGGTGAACAGGAAATAGAAGGAAACCGACAGAGCCGTCAGTTTCCGAATCAGCGCGGGCAGCAGGCCGCGCAGGCTTTCCAATTCCCGGAACGGCAACAACGCCCCACTGCCGGTGCCGGTGACCACCGCGCCGAACAGCAGGAGGTATAGCAAATACCCGATGTAAGCATAATCCTCCATGATGATGCAGAACGGGCAATGGTGGGTGGGCAGTTCGTAGATATACAGCGAGATGGCGGAAACCACCGCAGCCAAAGCGACGACAAAAGCCACGGCGCTCAACAGCGGATACCAATACCCGGCCCGATTTTTCAGATGGCAATACGTCCCGACCGCCAAGGTCAGCCCCAGCGTCGCATAAAATGTCCACAGCATCGGCAGGCTGGGCAAGGAGGCGATTTCCGAACCCAAGCTCTCGGCTTTTTCGCTGCTGAACAGGCTACCGCAGCAGGAGGTAATCACATTCGGCTGCATATTGAGGAAATATCCGCCTTCCAATGCCGTTTCCAGCAGGATGAATGGCGCGATGCCGACCAGCAGCAGGTATTTTTTCTTGATTAACGGATAGTCATAGCCTAGATTGTCGGCATGGTTTAGCACCAGCCACAGCCCGGCCAGCAGAAAATTGATGATTTTCAGCACCAACGTGGGATAGCCGAAGCCGTTGACATTCAAGGTGCCGGCCGCGCACATCGCGCCGACGAACAGTGGGGTCAGGCTGTCGGCGGTGAACACAAACAGGAACAGGGACAGCAGTTGCAAGCCGAAGGCATAACTCAGCAGGGTGGAAATCAAATAGGTTTTTCGCTCCAACACCAACTGCAATTCTTCGCCGCTTTGCAAGTCCCAGTGCTTGAGTATCTGCGTGCCATAATAGGCGGCGTAAACCACCATGCCGGTGGCGGCGGCGGAACCCAGCACATTGGCGATGACGGTGGGGTGCAGAATCATGGCGGCTGGCCTTCGAGTTTGCCGTCGCGGAGGTTCACCACGCGGTCCACCATGGCGGATTGGTAAACCAGGGGGTCGTGGCTGGTGATGATGACGGTCTTGCCTTCCTGCTTGAAACGCTCGACGATTTCCATGAAGCGGTACGACAGTTTGGTGTCCAGGTGCGCGGTCGGCTCGTCGGCGATGATGATGGCGGGGTTGTTAATCAAGGCCCGCACGATGGAGGCCCGCTGCGCCTCGCCGCCGGACAGCCACTCGACTTTCGACGCGGCCTTGGCGGCAATGTTGAGGGATTCCAGTCCCTGCATGGCCTTGTGCGTCAACAGCGAACGCTTTTCCCCCAGCGGATAGGCCGGCAGCATGACATTTTCCAGCACCGTTAAGCCTTTGATGAGGTTGGGCTGCTGGAAGATGAAGCCGAAGGTTTTGCGCCTGATGTCGGTGAGGAAACGCTCCGGCAGGCTGCTGATTTCGCGCCCGGCCAGCCGGACCCGGCCGGCGGAGGGCCGCGACATGCAGCCGACGATGCTCAACAGCGTGGTCTTGCCCGACCCGCTAGGCCCGGTCAGCACCGTCACTTGCTTTTCGGCGATGCTCAAACTGACGTTGTTCAGCGCGGAAAACTCGTTGGGGTTGCCGGCGTTGAAGACTTTCTTCACATTGGCCAGTTCGATCATGGCTTATTCTCCGGTGTGCCGCATCGCCGAATCCGGGTCTATCGTCGCCGCCCGCCAAGTGGGGACGATGGTGGCGACGGTGTAGGGGACCACGGTCAGAATGAACAAGGTGGTCAGTTGCTCCAGGCTGACGAAGGGCGTCAGCGCGAAGTGGGGATAAAGGTTCGACCAGCCTTTCAGCGCCGGCTCGAACACCAAGGAGCCGGTGAAAAACACATGGATGTAGGCCAGGATCACCCCGCCGAAAAACGCGCCCAGCGACACCACCGCGCCCTCCCAGAATTTCATCGCGATCACGTCGGACGTTTCCCAGCCCACGGCCTTCAAAATGCCGATCTCGTGCCGCTCGCCGGCGCTCAGGCCCGAAGCCTTGTCCCAGGCGAAAATCACGAAGGCCAACACGGCAGCGGAGAAGATCACGATCATCATGCCGCCGCGCCAATTGAAGATGGAATCGTAGGTGCGCAGGATCTCGTCGCGGACGATGGGCCGGGAGTCGGGCAGCAGCTTGGCGATTTTCGCGGCCACCGTGGGGATTTCGCGGGCGTTGGACACCGCCACCGTGACATCGGTGACGGACTCTTGGGCGATGCCGAACAGCTTTCTGAAATCGTCCTCGGCCATCAAGATCAGGTCGGAGGAAACCAGCTCGGATTCGCTGGACAGCACGGCGGCGATTCTGAGGTTAAGAATGGTCCCGTCGGTGGCGCGGAACGGCATGAAGTCGCCGGGGGCGGTGTTGCGCATGCGGGCGACGCCTTGGCCGACGATCAAGCTGCCTTTGACCAGCTCCGCGCCGTCATAGCGGAACAGCGGTTGCGCTGGGCGGGCCGCGCTGCCTTCCTCGTTTTCGATCACGGTGATTGTTTTGGCGGGTGCCTCGGTGCCGTCTTCCTCGGGCGGCGGCACCAGCAAGGTGTAGTTGGCGCCGACGTAACTGTCGTAGTAATAGCCCCACAGCCTAGGCCGCACCGCGGCCACACCCCGGATTTTTTGCAGGGCTTCGATGTGGCTGGCCGGGAACAGCTCGTGGCGGCCGGCCATGACTTTCTGCACGATGATCTCCGGCGAGCCTTTCAGGATCAGCGCGGCTTCCTTTTTGATGGAATAGGTGAAGAACATCACCGAGGCGAGGATGAACACGATCAGCGTGTACAGCGCCAGCAGGCCGAAATTCTTCACCTTCCGCCGCAGCAGCGAGGACAGGGTGAAGTCGATGATGTAGCGTTGCTTTTCGATCCAGTCTCTCATGGCCTTCTCGTGATGCCAGGGGGCGGCAAGGTGAAGGAGCCGGAGGGGAAATGCTCCAGCGACAGGGGGTGGTCTTGGAACGGGGTGTTCAAGTCGGCTTGCGACAGATGCCGGGTGTAGCGGGCTTCGGTGAACAGGCAGAGGTCGGTGAGTTTGAGGGTTTTGACCAGCTTGGCTTTTTCCGCGAGGCTGCCTTGCCGGGCGTCGGCGCTGGCTACCGCGTGGGCCAGCAGCAGGCCCAGCAACATGGCCTCGGCCAAGATCGACCAGAAGAATACGGATGACTTTCTCATAATGGGCTTGCCAAACCACATATGCCGCTTTTGCATATGTTCATATGCTTATGATAGTTGATAGACGCTGGAGCTGACAAATCGCAACTAACTGAAATTTATGGTTTTTTGTGCGCCATATCACGCATTTTTTTCATGGCTTTTACGGCATATCGCGCAGTCCGTTTGCCGTTGGCGCAGTCCGTTTGCCGTTGGCGCGGTTTTAGGCTGTCCGGCCAAGGTCATGCGGTGTGGCATTTGCCGCATAGGCCGGTTGGCGGTTTTTTCCCGCCCTAAAATTTTTTTCCACAATCGCGCCAGCCCCTGCGAAAGGTGAGAGGGACTAAGGTGGGCACGCACCATAGTGCGATTGCCCAGGGGGCGTTTGTGTTTCCGGTGGATTCCTGCGCGACAATCAGTTAAAAAGGGTGGGCTTGTTGGCGGCGGCCCATGGCCGGCCGCCGCGGCCGGTCCGTGCCACTCCCCATCCAAGAGGTCCGCCATGTCTGAAACGATTGCCACCCGTGTCGCCCGCATCATCGCCGGTGGCACCCATGCCTTGCTCGACAAGGCCGAAAACCTTGCGCCGGAGGCCGTGATGGCGCAAGCCATCCGCGACATCGAACAAGTCGTCGGCGAAGTCCGCCTCGACCTGGGCAAGGCCGAGGCCGCCAAGCATCTGGTCGCCGCGCAGATGGCCAAGCTCAACGACGAACACGCGCAATTAACCGGGCGGATCGACGCCGCGATCAGCCAGCAGCGCGACGATCTGGCCTCCGCCGCCATCGGGCGGCAGGCCGACATCGAAGACTACCTGCCGGTGCTGCAAAAAGCCTTGGACGAGCAGGCCGCCCGCGCGAAGGATCTCGCCAGCTACATCCTCGCGCTGTTGGCGAAAAAGCGCGAACTCGAACAAGTGCTGGCCGAATACCAGCGCCACCCCGCAGGCTCACCCGACGCGCCGCCGCAGACAGATGCCATCGACCGCCAGGCGCGGGTCGATGACGCCGAGGCGGCGTTCGGGCGTGTGCTGTCCCGGCAACTCGGCGTGTCGGGACTCACCGGCGCAACAGCCGAAGACGCGGCCAAGCTCAAGGAACTCGCCCAGTTGCAGCGCGACCACCGCATCGCCGAGCGCCTCGCCGCCGCCAAGCTGGCGGGAGGCCGGGGCTGATTATGGAATTGTTGCTCGCGCCAGAATCCTGGCCTTTCACTTTCGCGGTCATGTTGGTGGTGCTGATTGGCCTCGTCGAGTTGGTGTCCTTGCTCATCGGCATCAGCCTGTCCGGCGCGCTGGACCACATCTTGCCCGTGCCGATTGACAGTCTGGCGGATTCCTGGCTGGGCTGGCTGCATGTCGGCAAAGTGCCGGTGTTGGTGTTGCTGGTGCTGTTGTTGACCGCGTTCGCCTTGTTTGGCCTGGGGCTGAACGCCGTGGTGCATGGCTTTGCCGACGTTTACCCGCCGTCCATTCTCTCGTCGGCGTCCGCGTTTTTCGCCGCCTTGCCGGTCGTGCGCGGCCTGGGCGGGGTGCTGGGCCGGTTGATTCCGAAAGACGAAAGCTCGGCGGTGAGCCTGGACAGCCTGGTCGGCCATGTCGCCACCATCGTCAACGGCACGGCGCGCAAGGCTTATCCGGCGCAGGCCAAGGTGAAGACCGAGCAAGGCCAGACGTTTTATGTGCATGTCGAGCCTGCCGACGAGGACGAGCAGTTTGGCGTCGGCGATTCGGTGTTGTTAATCAAGCAAGTTTCCGGGGCGCGGTTCTTAGGCATCGCCAATCCCCGGCCTGACATTCTTTAAATCCAGCAAAGGGGAAAACCGATGGAACAGTTGTACGGGGTTGGCGTCGCGGCGTTTATTGTGCTGATTGGCTTCGCCGTGGTCGGCTTGGTGTTTGCCCGCTTGTACCGGCGTTCGTCGAAAGAATTGGCGTTCGTCCGCACCGGCCTGGGCGGGCAGAAGGTCGTCATGGACGGCGGCGCGATCATGCTGCCGGTGTTCCATGAATTTGTCAGCATCAACATGAACACGCTGAAGCTGGAGGTTTCGCGCTCCGGCACGGACAGCTTGATTACCCTGGACCGCCTGCGCGTTGACGCGGTGGCGGCGTTCTTCGTGCGCGTGATACCCAGCGTCGAAGGCGTCGCCAACGCCGCGCAGACCCTGGGCCAGCGCACCATGCACCCGGACTCGCTCAAGGAATTGGTCGAGGACAAGTTCGTCGATGCGCTACGCGCAGCCGCCGTGTCGATGGGCATGCACCAGCTATTGGACAAGCGGGCAGACTTCATCCAGGCCGTGCAAAACGCGGTGTCGGAGGATTTGCTGAAAAACGGCCTGGAACTGGAGTCGGTCAGCCTGACCCGCCTGGACCAGACGCCGATCAAATATTTCGACGCGCAGAACGCTTTTGACGCCGAGGGCTTGACCAAACTGACCCAGCAAACCCAGCAGCGCGCCAAGGAACGCAACGAGATCGAGCAGGACACTTCAGTCGCCATCGCCAAGAAGAATTTCGAGGCGACCCAACTCAAGCTGACCATCGAGAAAGACCAGACCTTCGCCACCTTGCAGCAGCAGCAAGAAGTCGCCACCCGTGAGGCGCAGCAAAAGGCGGAAGTCGCCAGCATCACTTCGCAGCGCACCCGCGAGGCCAGCCAAGCCAAGATCGACGCCGAGCGGCAGGTGCAAGAAGCCGAGGTCGAGAAAAACCGCGCCGTCCGCCAGCGCCAGATCGAGGCGGATCTTTCCGTGCAAGTCGCCAAGATCGACCAGGAAAAGCGCACGACCCTGGCTGACCAAGACAAGTCGATCTCCATCGCGGAAAAGTCCAAGGCCCAGTCCGAGGCGGAGACGCAGGCCAACGAGGCCCGCGCCCTGGCCGCCCGCGCCGAGGAGCAAGTCAAGACCGCCCGCGAAGTCGCCGTCGCCGAGCGCGAAAAGCAAATCACCCTGGTGGTGGCGGAACAAGATGCCCAGAAGCAAGCCATCAGCGTCCGCGTCGCCGCCGAGGCCGAGAAGGACGCCGCGCAAAACCACGCCGAAGCGATCAAGATCAAGGCCGACGCGCAGCAGGTGCAATACCAGGTGGACGCCAAGGGCATCGAAATGCGCAACGCCGCGCTGAACACGCTGGCGGCGGAGCAGATTGCGATGCAGGTGAAGATGAAGCTGTTGGAAGCCCTGCCCGCGATCATCCAGGCTTCGGTGAAACCGATGGAGAAGATCGACAGCATCAAGATCGTCCAAGTGGACGGGCTGAACCGGGGCGGTTCGGCGGGCTCCGCCGATGTTTCCGGCACAACCCAAGGCGTTGGCGGCAATCTAGCCGAGCAGGCGGTCAGCGCGGCCTTGGCCTACCGCGCCCAGCAACCCATCCTGGACGCCGTGCTGCATGAAATCGGCATGGGCGGCGGGGATTTGAACGCGCTGACGGAGGCGGTGCGGAAGGAAATCTAGGGCGTTTTACAGCGTTTTCTATTCAAATATGGAAACCGCTGCAATGGCAGAGGCCAAGCCGACAGGACTAGCGCGTTTGAGCCAGCGCTCCCGCCGACAAATCCAAACTCAGCACATCCCCCCGCACCTCCACCATCTGGTGCGAGGTCAGCACCGCCATGCCGCCTTGCCGCAAATGCGCCTCCAGCAGGCTGCGCACCAAGCCTACGCCAGACACGTCCAAAGCGGTGAAGGGTTCGTCCATGATCCATAGTTTTGCCGGGCAGGCCAGCAAGCGGGCCAGGGCGACGCGCTGTTTTTGGCCTGCCGAAAGGGCGCGGGCGGGGATGTCTTCGCGGCCCGCCAAGCCCACATCATCCAGGGCTTGGCAAACCTTGCCCCCGTCGAAAGGAATGCCGGCCAAGGCCAGCGCAATCCTGAGATTTTCCAGCGGCGACAAATCCGCCTTCACGCCCAGGCTGTGGCCCAGGTAGGCCATTTGCGAAAAATACGCCGGGCGTTGCTTGAGGATGTCGAGGCCGTCCCAGCGCACTTCGCCTTCGCTGGCCAGGCTCAGGCCGGCCAGGATGCGCAGCAGGCTGGTCTTGCCGCTGCCGTTGGCCCCTTCAATTTGCAGCAACTGATGGGAGTGGAGCTGAAAGTTCAGGCCGGTGAACAGGAGGTTGTCGCCGCGGACGCATTCCAGATCGACGACGGCCAGCAGGGGTTGGGCTTGAGGGTTGGATGGCAAAGGGAAAAGACTCGGCGGGGTGGGTTTTGATTCCTGCGGGGAACCGGCGAGACACCGGCGGCTCCTGTTGGGTTTAATGATAAAGCCTCAACGCTGCCATTGATAGACCGACAAATACCCGCCCCAAGGGGATTGGTAAACCAAGGCTTGATGTTCCAGCGGCTTGGCCAGGGAGGTGGTGAAGGGCAGCAGCCGGGCCAACAGGGTTTTGACGCCGTCTTCGGTGGTGACGCGCCAGACACGGGCGCCGCCGGCCGGCAGTTGCTGGACGAGATAAGCGCCCACGCCCTTTTCCCCCGCCCAGCGTTTCACTTCGGCGATTTGGCTGTGGATATTGTCCGCCTGCGGAAACACCCGAGCCTCGAAAGGTAGCTTCACCCCGCTCAATGCCTCGATTTCGCTTAAGCGGGCGAGGTCGTCCAGGCACACCAGCCAGTACACCGGCTGGCCTTTGGGCAAAGCTTGGTCCATTTCCGCCAGGGCAGCGTCGGCGTCCATGCTTAACCAGCGGGCGAATTGCTTGAGCCGGGTTTCGTCTGTGGCAAATCCGCCGCCCGCCTGCCGCCAAAACTCTTGTTGTTTCGCATCGGGAAAGGCGGCGGCGGCTGGCTGGTCCAGCCAGGGCTTGCGCCCGGACAGGAAGCGGATGCGCTGGCCGTCGTCCCACCAGGAGAGGAACAAGGCGTCTTGCCCAGTGTGCTTTTGGATCGCCTCGGCGGCGGCTTGCCAGAGGTCGTGGCGCAGGCTGGCTTCGCTTTGGGCGTTGCCGGCGGGCGGGAACACGATGGCGGTCGCCTTTTGGCCGTCTTGGTAGTGCGCGACATTCAGTTCCACTCCGCCGCCTGCTTCGTGGCCGATGCGGTAGCGGGCCAGGGTTTCGACGGGGAAAGCCCCCTGGATCTCGGGAAAGCCAGGTTCGCCCGGCTTTAATTCGGCGAGCTTTTCATATTGCAAGCCGTGGTTGGAAAAATCCGGCAGGCCGAAGAACAGCAGACCGGCGCCTGCGAGGATGGCGATGCCGCCGAGCGTGGTTTTCAGCCAGCCGCGTGGACGGGTTGGGAGGATTGTTTCCATGGCGTGTTTTCTATTCAAATTTTAGCGAGGCTTTTCCGCCCCAGTGCCGACAGGACACCGGCGCTCCTTCAAGTCCGCATGAAAAACGGCTTGCCCGAGCCACGCCCCGGCAAGCCGTTTCAGTCCGCATCCTGCGTGGCGGATGCCTCCCTTAGCGTTTGCGGCGGATCATCACGAAGCCCACGCCAACCAGCAAGGAACCCAGCGCATAGCGCCCGATCAGGCTTTCCATGGAGGCATGGGGTTCGCCTGTGGCGCCGCTCTTGTTTTCCCGCAGGTGCGTGTTCTCGTCCATGATCTCCGCGTAATCGCGCATCAGCGGCGACCAACCTTCGGTATAGGTGAAGCCGCCCGGATTGGCGTGGAACAAGCCTTTGTAAAGCTTGATCACGTCATGCTCCCACATGTCGGCATAGACGCGCTCCACCCGCGACGGGTTGTTGCCCTTGGCCCAGAACAACTGGAAGAAGCCGCCGGCGGCGTCCGCCTCGGGCTTGGGCGGGGCGGGCCGGTTGGTCTTCTGGCCGGTCAGCAGGCCGTCTTTGTACAGCGCCTCGACCACCTTCTTGGCTTCCTGCTCGACTTTCAGCCCGGAAACCGTGCCTTTGTCGGCGGCGTCCAGATAGGCTTCGGCGAAGCTGGGCGAATGGCAGTTGGAGCAGGTTTTCACCCACATCGCCTTGCGGTCCTTGAACCAGGGATGTTCCAGGTTGTCGGCGATGGCCGGCGTCGGGTTGAAGGCCCAGCGCACTTTCTTCACCAAGTTATGCGAGAACTGGCCGTCCGCCTCGAAGTGGCAGTATTGGCAAGTCGGCGCGGTGTAGTTGCCTTTGGTCAAGGCGTCTTTCAGCGGCGCCTCAAAATTCCAGTTGGACTTGCCCAAGGTCTGGTAGACCGTGCCGTGCTTGGACATCATGAAGTTTTCAAACTCGTTGTGGTCCACGCCGTTGTGGCAGGTCGCGCAAGCCTCCGGCTGGCGGGCTTCCGCCGCCGAGAAGGTGTGGCGGGTGTGGCAGCCGTCGCACTTGTTCTGCTGGTAATGGCATTGGTCGCAGCCTTGGGCAATCTCGCGCTCCGGCATCGCCGCCCACACCGCCGTCTCGACATTGGCCTGCCAGTCCGCCGCGTGGGAAGGATGGCCCTTGCCCCATTGCTTCTGCGGCCATTCCTGCTCCTTTTCCGACTCCGCCTCGGCGAACTCGCCTGTGTGGCAAGTGCCGCACTTGGCGCGGTCGGGCATCACCAGATCCTTGTCGTGTTGGATGGATTTCGCGCCGACCGGGCCGTGGCAGTCGATGCAACCGACTTCCTTCAAGTTCTCGCCTTCTTTCAGCAAGCCTTGCTTGGCCAGATTCTTCTCCACCTCGGCCAGTTTGTCCTTCTTGTAGAAGCGGGCGTCCTGCTCGTTGGAGAGTTCGCGGATCTTTTGCAGGTTGGCGTGGCTCGAACCCTGCCAAGCGTGGTAAGCGCCCGGCGTGGTGGCCTGGTGGCAGGCCACGCACTGGTCGCGGCCCACCTCGCCCTTCACCGTGGTCGGCGGCTTGTAGAAATCTTTCGGATTCCAGTACTTCTGGATCGGGATCGCCTCCCAGAATGCCCCATGCTTGCCCTTGCCGGGATGGTCCTTGTAATACTGGTCTTTCAGCGTTTGGTACGAGAGGTCGGACGCCGCGAAGGCGGCCCCAGCCCAGATTTGCAGCAACGCCAGGATGGCCCCCAGCGCCAATTTGCCGATGTTTTTCATTGTTGTTTTCCCCATGAAGATAGCCCGCGCAAGCCTGACGGAGGCGCACCGAACCAGCCCTTAGTATCGAATCAAAACCATGGCTCCGTCAACAGAATTTTTGCTTCCGGGCCAAACCGCCAGTCGCCCGCATTGATCCATAAACTCTAGGCTGGAGCAAGCAAGCACTATAGTTCGGTTTGATTAAAGTGTCGCCTAATAGTTATTTTTGCCTCAAAATAAGGCAAAAACCAACAAGGATCGCACCAATATGGCGATAAAATCTTTCCGTCCCGCTATTGCAGGCTGTCTTGCGGCATTTTTCTTCCCTTCTTTGGCCCATGCGGACGCTTTGAACGCCGCCGACACCGCCTGGATTCTCACTGCCTCCGGCTTGGTGCTGTTCATGACCGTGCCGGGTTTGGCCTTGTTTTATGGCGGCTTGGTGCGCACGAAAAATGTGCTGTCCATCCTCATGCAGTGCTTCGCCATTACCGCGCTGGTGTCCATTTTGTGGATGGCCGTTGGCTACAGCCTAGCCTTGAGTGACGGCGAGGCTTGGAACGATTGGATAGGCGGCAGTTCGCGGCTGTTCTTGCTGGCGCTGAACGCCGACACGCTTAAGGACAACCTGCCGGAGACGGTGTTCTGCATGTACCACCTGACGTTCGCCATTTTCGCCCCGGCCTTGATCGTCGGCGGCGTGGCCGAGCGCATGAAATTCTCTGCCTTGCTGTGGTTTGTGGCGTTGTGGGCGTTGTTGGTCTATGTGCCGGTCTGCCATTGGGTGTGGGGCGGCGGCTGGCTGGCGCAGCGCGGGGTGATGGATTTCGCCGGCGGCATCGTGGTGCATGTCTCCGGTGGCGTGGCGGCCTTGGTCGGCGCGTTGCTGCTGGGGCCGCGCCGGGGTTTTCCGCGCACGCCGATGCCGCCGCACAATTTGACCATGACCGCCACCGGCGGCGGCATTCTTTGGGTCGGTTGGCATGGCTTCAGCGCTGGCAGCGCCTTGATGGCGAACGGCGCGGCGGGGGTGGCGATGTTGAGCACGCATATGAGCGCCGCCAGCGGGGCTTTGGCCTGGATGGCCATCGAGTGGCTGCGCTTCGGCAAGCCCAGCGGCTTGGGGCTGATTACCGGCATGGTGGCGGGTTTGGGGATGGTCGCGCCGGCGGCCGGCTTCATCAGTCCGCTGGGCGGGGCGGCGATAGGCTTGGTCGCCGGGTCTTTGTGCTTTTGCACCTTGCACTGGATCAAGCGCGGGCTGCAAATCGACGACACGCTGGACGTGTTTGCCATCCATGGCTTGGGCGGCATTGTCGGCGCGTTGTTGACCGCCGTGTTGGCTTTGCAAGGCTTCGGTGGAGTAGGCACGGTGGCGGACCATGGTTTTGCCGGGCAATTGTGGGCGCAGTGCGTCGGCGTCGCCAGTGTGCTGGCCTGGAGCGGAGGAATCAGCTTTCTGCTGTTGAAAGCCCTAGACAAGACGTTGGGGCTGCGTGTCACCCAGATGGAGGAGACGCAAGGGCTGGACATTAGCTTGCACAATGAACAGGGTTACAACCTGTGAGGTGCCGCCCGATGCCAGCATACCGATTGGCCGGCTTGGTTTTGCTCCTGGCCGCGCCCGCCGCCCATGCCCTCGGCGACGAGGAGGCGATCCAGAAAACCAAGGCCCAGGCTTGCAAGAGCGGCCTGTCCGTGGAGCAAGTGTTGGAGCAGACCATCAAGAGCCATTCCCAGCGCGATCTGGGCTGGCGCGCATTTCCCGGCAGCGGCTACATCGACGTGGAGCGGGCCGTGTTGCTGAACAAGGGCATGGAACTGCGCTATCGCTGGCGCGTGGAGGCGCAGGGGGAAGTGGGGCCGGAGAACGAGCGGGCCGAGAAGTTGTGCGGGGAGGATTAGTGCGGCAGCAAGGCACCCGGAAAATTGTATTGACTCAATATATATTGAGTCGATACCATTGCCTTATGGAGCAAGCGGCAAATCCCTTGTGCCGTCCGCCCGTGTTTGACGCGGCCCCTGCCGATGAACACGCCTAACCCCCCGCGTCCCAATCGAGCAAGAGCATGGCATCCAGAACAGTTATTGTGACCCTGGCTTTAGGTAGCCTGTGCTGGGCGCTTGCCGCCGTGGCTGAAGAGGCTTCAGGCTTGTATGAGGAGCTGACCGGCGGCAGCCTCACCCGGCTGCCGGGGCTGAAAAACTTGGGAATCACGGCGGGCGGCTGGCTTTCGGCGGGAGTGACTTACAACAATTACAACCCGGCCGACCATTCCAACGGCACGGTGACGTTCAACGACCGCTCCAGCGAATTTCAGCTCAACCAACTCAACCTGTTTATCGAGCGGCTGGTGGATAAGGACGCGAAAAAATGGAGCATCGGCGGGCGCTTGGATTTCATGTGGGGGGCCGACAGCCGCTACACCCAGGCGTCGGGGAATTGGGACGAGAACCTGATTACCCAGGCCAATATGCGTTTCTATGACATCGCCCTGCCGCAAGCCTATCTCGAAATCGCCACGCCTTATTTGCGCGGCGCGACGGTGAAGATCGGCCATTTCTACACCATTCTCGGCCAGGAGGTGGTGCAATCGCCGAACAATTTTTTCTACTCCCATGCCTACGCGATGCAGTATGGCGAGCCTTTCACCCACACCGGCTTGCTCGCCACGATTCCCGTCGGCAGCAGCTTTACTGTCAACCTCGGCGCGGTGACCGGCCCGCACGGCAAGGCCGACAATTTCGACAAGCACTTGGGAAACTGGAATTTTTTAGGCGGCGTCAACTGGGCCAGCGAGGATGGCGGAACCGCCGTGGCCGCCGCCTTGACCACCGGCGACACCGACGACCCCGGCTCGCCCAACCGCAGCATCGCCAGCTTGGTGTTGAACTACGACATCACCGACAAGCTCCATTACATCGCCCAATTCGACCACGGCTCGCAAGCCGGGGCGGCGGCGGACGGCGGCACGGCGAGTTGGTACGGGCTGAACCAATATCTCATTTATGCGGTGACCCGCACCGTGTCGGCGGGCTTGCGCGGGGAATGGTTCCGCGACCAGAATGGCTTCCGCGTCGCCGGTTTCCCGGCCAGTTATTACGAAACCACGCTGGGTTTCAACTGGAAGCCCAAGCCTTGGGTATTGCTGCGCGCCGAGGCCCGCTATGACTGGACCGACGGGCCGCAGGAGATTTTCGACGCCGGCACGCGGGGCAGCCAATTGACGATAGGCACGAACGCGGCGATAAGCTTCTGATTCAAAACTGCACCACAACATCGGTGCCGAGCAACCATTGGCTTTGTTGCTTGCCGTTGTCATAAATCTTCACCGGCCCGTCGGCCCAGTCATAACGCAATTCGGGGCGGACGGCCAGCCATTTTAGCGGCTTCCAATTCATTCCCAAGGTCGTCGCGTAATACCCCGTGTCCGGCACGCCGTAGCGTGTTCCATTCTGGTCTCTAAACCATTCCGCCCGCGCACCCACGCCGAATTCATCGGCGAATTGCCACGTCAGGTATTGCACGATGGAATACCAGCCGGCCATGCCGCCCTTGGCCACCACATGGGCCTGCCAGCCTTGGTCGTGCTGCAACACATACAGCAGTTTTTCCGTCAGCGGATACTGCAACACCATGCTGAGATAAGTGAGGTTGTCGGCTACGGTTTCGCGAGTGTCGCCGGTCAGCGCG
>CAZOTR010000003.1:0-86123 GCA_964582755.1 uncultured Methylococcaceae bacterium
AAGGGCTTCTGGCCTACGAAAGCTTCATGAGCATCGAGCCGGACGCGGCCAACGCGGTGGTACTGAGCCAGGAGGCGTTTGCCCAGGCGGATGATATTCGGCGGCAGATGATGCGGGGATTGCATTGAGATGTTTGGAAGCTGCGATGGCATTCCCCTCGCTGTTTGAGAGCGTTTGCGGCCAAAACCCGCCTTTAGAAGCCCGTCCAAATTTAATCGGCGAACGTCAGGTATGGCCTAGCGGAGCAGTCCTTAGCCTTGGTTGGTTCTGATGCGTTAGTTCGGCAATACCTGTCATTTGCTCTTGCTCGTCAATTGGCTCGAATGTTGGTTTTATGGAAGCAAGCTTGAACATCGTTGTCAGTACATAGCCGACATTTGCCTCTTCATGCAAAATCGCCTTCCTCTTCGACGTAGTGTGGCGGTGCTTGAAGTTGGTTTTGATGAGGTGTTAAAGCTCACGGCTTTCAAGGGGCATAATAGATTTGGCTTATTATAGGGATGGGCTCTGGCATTGTCGGCGGCCAGGTGGGTCAACACCCAATCTATCCCAAATCAAGCAATACCGCGTCGACCAAGCTTTGGCGCATATAAATGCCGTTGTTGCGCAGTTGTTCGACCAAGGGACGAACCTGCTCTATAAGCCCCGCCTTTTTCGCCCGGCGCAGGATGCCCAAAGTTAGACCTACAGCGATACGGTTCGGTGGTTCAATCCTAAACGGACAGCGAGGACTAAGCTTGATTATTCCTCAAGCGATCCCCAATATGTTCTCTGAATTTTAATTGATGCGATGATGGAGTATTTATGATGTCAATAGAACCTTTCCGCGTTCTCTGCCTCGACGGCGGAGGCATGCGCGGTATGTATCAAGCCACCTATCTAAAAACCTTTGCAGAGCGTATTCGCAATACGAGTGGTCGTGAGATTGATCCTGGGCTTGCTTTTGATCTTTTGGTTGGAACAAGCACGGGGGGAATTGTCGCTTGCGCACTCGCTGCTGGTATTTCACTGAATAACGTTCTGGCACTTTACCAAGAGAGTGGAGCGAAAATTTTTCCACGTCAATATCTTCGGTCTACCCCCGTGCTAGGCACATTAACCCGCGCTTTGTTCTCTGGTCTAAAGTCTGGCAACGATGCATTGCATGCCGTATTGTCAACAACTTTCCAGAAGCTAACAATGAAGGAGATTTATGAACATCGGGGTATAGGTTTAGCTATCACTGCTGTTGACCTCAATCGCCACGCATCCATCGTCTTTAAGACACCACACATGGAGAGACTTAACGGACGGGATAATAACCGATTATTGATAGACGTGTGCATGGCCACTAGCGCAGCCCCAATTCTACGTTCGATTGCGAGGTTGGTAGAGCCGGATAGTAATGGAACGACGGTTGATTATGTGGATGGGGGGCTTTGGGCAAACAACCCTGCGGCAGTTGGAATGGTGGAGGCATACGAAATTATAAAACAGCGCGGTGAGGAGAATCGTCCAATTCATCTCTTTATGCTTGGTACGCTACCGGCCCAAGGTGGTGAAGAAATTGGAAAGAAAAACTTGCATCGTGGTGCTTGGGGTTGGGTAGGAGGAATTAAGGCCATTAGCACAAGTATGGATGCTCAGGCGCTAGCAAATGACTATATCGCCAATAAAATCGCGCAATTGCGAGAAAACGGAAGCTTCGCTTACCGTTTACCAGCGCAATGCCCTTCGAACGAATTGCAACGATATTTGGAAAATATGGATGATGCGCGTCCTAAATTTCTAAACGCTCTTGCTAGACAAGCCATATCTGACGTTGATTTTGCATGGGCGAATATTAATATCAATAACAAAATAAAAGAGTTTTATGATGCACTTGCTGGTACATCCAATAAAAGTCTCCAACAATCCGAGGTACAAAAAGATGTCCAGCATTGATTGCAACAAAGAGATGGGGGGGTATCATTCTAATGAGGTGAACCTGCCCAAGACCGCACAGGACGAGATGCGCAAGCGGCGTGATAACGGTAGGACTCGCTTGAAAAACGGGCTGCTCGGTGGCGGGCATCCGCTTCCAAAGGAATCCAGTTCACAAGGCTCCTATGCGATGCGTACGATGGTTCAGGATGACCAGTGCGACTATGACATCGATGATGGCATCTATTTCGAAAAAGATGACCTGATGGTTGCCGACGGGCGCTACCTATCAGCGAAGGGCGCTCGCAGTCGAGTTCGTAACGCGCTGAAGGATGAGCGCCTAGCCTATGATGCACAGGTTAAGACCAATTGTGTACGGCAAAAGTATCCGGCTGGTTACCACATCGACATTCCGGTATACCGCATTATCCGTTCTACTGATTTTTTTGGAAACAAGGTAGTTGAATACGAACTCGCAAGCGGTGAGGAGTGGATTAAATCAGACGCTCGTGCGGTGACTAAATGGTACAACAATGCCATCGGGCAAGAGCTAAAGACAGGCGAGACCGACTACAGCCAGACACGGCGGGTAACCAAGCTGACAAAGAAGTTTGCTCGCAGCCGCGCCGTCTGGAAAGGGCAAACCACCAGCGGCATCTGTATCTCCAAACTCGTCGTTGAATACATCGTGACAGTTGCTGAACGCGACGATGATGCCCTAAGAAACACCTGGAAAGCGATAAAAGCTAGGCTGGATTTTACGCTCCAGATTACCCACCCAGTCCTCCAGGGAAAGAATTTGGCGGAGAGCGACGATGAGGGCGTCCGCTTCTTCCGTGACCGCCTAGCTGAAGCTCTAAAGAAACTTGAAGTTCTTGATGAACCAGGATGCACACGCGAAAAAGCTCTGAAGGCTTGGGACAGCGTCTTCAATACAAGCTATTTCAGCGACCGGCTGGGCACGAATCAGGCAGCGGCGAAGTCTTTGCTTCAACCTGCGGTAGCGGCGATGGGCCTGACTTTCCCCAGCAAGCCAATTGTGCCGAATAAGTCATCGGGCTTTGCCTGATGAGGTGGGCATTGAGCGATCCGGTGCGATTTCTTAATGAACGCGCCGAACTTGACCGCCTTGAAGACGAAGTTGATTGGTTGGTTACCGCTTGGCGAATAGACGCGGACGGAATGATCGAAGTCGATTTCGACCTGATTGTTCATGGCCGTACCTACGCGGGCCGAATGACCTATCCCGATGTGTTTCCTAATTCACCGCCTTATATTCGTCCTCGAAATACCTCTGAGCGATGGACAGTACATCAGTATGGGGCGGGAGGGACGCTGTGCCTGCAATGGCGTGCGGACAATTGGCAAACCCATGTCACTGGGGCAGATATTGTCCGAAGCACTTTCGACTTGCTGAATACCGAACAACACCCAGAGCGGCCAGATGTTGTTCCGTCTGCTCATCGTTTGACAGAAGGCCAGGAGATGAGGAGCGAGGAGTATCGTTTCGTTGCTACCAATGGGTTTATTCAAGCTCTTATTGTTCTTCCTCTGCAATCCAGATCGACGCTAAAAACGAATACGGTTCTCAACTTAACAGCGACAGTTACGTTTGTATCCGAGATTTCGATAGCCGACAGCGCGATGCAGGCGATCCCCGACTTACCATCCGGCATTTCCAAATACCTCCCTTTATTTGCATGGAAAGGTGAGGGGTGGTTATTCAGGATTGAGTTTGTCGCCCCTGAAGAGAGCATTTTGTCGATAGATTACTTGCTGCGTCTGCTCTCGAACTCTGGTTTTCGCACAGACGATATTCTGGTAAAGGAAGAGGGTACCAACAAGTACAAGGAAAAGGTGGTAATACTGCTGGGGTCAGAGTTAACCTCGCTCCGTGTTTTCTTGATCGTGTCCAGCGAACAACTGGTGTTGCGCGAATACAGGGTAATCATGCCTTCGGATTTAGATGCTCGGCTACCCAAAGAATGTGAGCAGCTTTCCAGAGTTCGAGTCGGCATCGTTGGACTCGGCTCTATAGGCAGCAAAGTCGCTGTCTCACTGGCAAGATCAGGTGTGCGGCGATTCTTATTGGTGGATGATGACTATCTGGTACCGGGCAATCTGGTTCGCCACGAGCTTTCTTGGGCTTTCGTCGGCGTACACAAGGTAAATGCTGTCCGCGATGCATTGAGATTGGTGGCAGCCGGGGTGGATGTCGATGCAAGAAGTCATCGGATAGCCGGTCAGGAGTCTGCGTTAAACTCTGCCGCTACATTGAAGGATCTCTCGAATTGTGATTTGTTGATTGATGCAACCGCTAACCCAGAAGTTTTCCTACGCATGGCAGCCATCGCAAAGGCAAACAAAAAACCCCTGTTCTGGGGCGAGTTGTTTGCCAGCGGGTATGGCGGATTGATTGCGCGCGCACGACCCGATCTCGACCCCAATCCGCTCGCCGTTCGATCCGCCATTCATGCCCACCTAGCTACTTTACCGTCGGCACCTTTTCAACAGGCTGGTGGATATGATGTTGAGCAGGAGCGGTCGTTAATAGCGTACGACAGTGAGGTAGGCAATATTGCAGCATCATTGACACGTTTTGCCATTGATGCTGCTTTACAACGGAATCCGAGCCAGTTTCCTTATCCTGTATACCTCATTGGGTTGCGTCAAGAATGGATATTTTCCCAACCTTTTGATACACAGCCCTTAGATGCACAGGGAGACGGCTGGGATGAGGTAGCCTACCCCGTAGCGAACGAGGATCGGGATGCTGTAGTAAAAGTACTATTGGATTTATATGAGCAGAGGTAGAGTGTTGAATTTAATTCTGCCTCCTGATGTAGTTAATACTCTTTCAGTCGCGCTCCAAAAAGCAGGGCGGAATGAAATTGGTGGTATCTTGATGGCCCAGCATGTTGGCCTGAATGAGTTCAAAGTCACGGAGATCACGGTGCATCGGCGTGGTGGGATTTCTTCATTTCTACGGCGTATAGAAGATGCCATTGGAAATCTACGTCTATTTTTTCACCGAACAGATCACGACTACCAGAGATTCAATTACTTGGGCGAATGGCACTCGCATCCGTTGTTCGATCCCACTCCTAGTACAATGGATGATATGTCTATGCGAGAGATTGTTCAGGATACATCGGTCGGCGCTAACTTTGCGGTACTGCTTATTGTAAAGCTGAATGCTAGTGGGCAATTGATTGGTACCGCTCACACCTACCTTCCTGATGGGAAGAGAGCGGGTTCGGCAATCATCTTCGGTGGTTAAAAGTAGCATTAAATGAGGTTGAGGTTGAGGTTGAGCTGCTTTCCAATATCCGAGCCTGTTCTCAACGGAATTCAGAAAATGAAACCGAACCACTCCGAAAAACGTAGACCCGCTTTGAGATTCTAAGCGCTTCCCGCACTTTTTACTCCACCAGCAACACGGCCAAATTGGAGTCGGTGTCCAATTTGTGGATACATTCCATAATCAATTGCGCCCGCATCAGATTCATCCCCACCGCCTTCCGGTCTTCTGGGTCTAGCGCTTTGAGCCAATCCCGAACCGGTTTAGCCCCGGACGATGTGCGGTAGAACACCGGTGGGATTTTTCGTTTTCCTCCATGCTGCGCCTTTTCCGCCGTAGTGTACGTTAAAAAGTTCACGCCGCTCAAAGCTGTTTTCCCTTTCAGAGTAGCCAATTCCCTGCCGCAATGCCGTCATTGCCGGCAAAAATCCTGCCGAAGCCAGACGCGCCCCCTGTCACTGCCGTGCAGTGACAGGGGGCGGCTGCGGCAACCTGCGCGGCTTCCGGGGCAAAATTTGACATGACGGCCAGATGATGGCAGGATTTTGACCGCTCAACCGTGGCGGCTGCGTCCTCAGCCGCACCCTTTGCCGCCGTGTGCCTACACTTCCGGCGGCGGGCCTTCTGGCCCCGTAGGCGTTCCCCAGGCTCCGGCCTGTTCACTTCGGGATCGACGATCCCTCTGGTTCTATCCTAGCCAGCAGTCCCCTTTCCAAGGGAAGGTTTCCGGCACACCCACGTTGCGGTTTTCCCGCAACGCACCCATCCAGTTGGTTCCTGCCAACGTCCTTCCAGTGGCTGAAGCGGCGCGTCTTTGTTTGCCCGCGAAAGCGACTTCTCCCTCGCCCTGATGGCACGGCTTGCCGTGTCCTTAATGGCCGCTTCCAACTTGCCAGCGTGGTATCGCAATCCGCCACCAAGGCTCCCTCTAAATCGCTTGATACTGCGGCAACGCGGTTTTAGGCACCACGCACAGCCAGCCAAGCCGTCGGGCTTGCTGTGAGGAATAATACCTACGACGCTTCGACGATTGTTTGCAACAGCAGAACACGCCGAACCGCATATGCGGGCCTGTTTTATCGGATTGACAGCACGCCTTTTCCCTTCGGGGGTCTCGATTCCATCGAGTCGGCATTAACACTTACCCTGCGACAAATCCGCGAACAAATTACTGGATTATCCTGAATTATTATTCCTGATGTTTATGAGGCCGTATGGACGATCTGCAATGGGAATTGAAAAAACTGACTAACCAACACCGTGAGGATTCCATCGGAACACAGGTGGCGCGTCACCAAGTGCTGGATCTGATGGCCCGCCAATTGAAGGAAATGGGCTATCGAAACATGAAGGCTATTTCCCTGAAGCCTAAGCATGTCGAAGCCTTGGTGAAGCGCTGGCAAGCAGAGGAATTATCCACAGGAACCTTGAAGAACCGCCTTTCACATTTGCGATGGTGGGCGGAAAAGATCGGCAGGCCATCCCTTATCCCCAATGACAATGGGAAACTGGGCATTGAGAACCGGGTTTATGTGAAACCAGAGGGAAAACAAATCAGCCTAGACCCGGAGAAACTGGCGCAAATCAAAGATGCCCATTTGCGCTTGAGTTTGGAGATGCAGGCACAGTTCGGATTGCGCCGTGAGGAGGCGATGAAATTCCAACCGGCGTATGCGGTTCGTGACAACCATATCCATTTGAAGCCGTCTTGGACGAAAGGCGGAAGGCCACGCGATATACCTATTCGTAATGAAGCCCAGCGCGAATTGCTAGGGCGAGTCCGCCAGCTTGCGGAAAATGGTTCGTTGATTCCGGCGGGGCGTTCTTATGTCTTCCAGAAGAACCTCTATGAGCGGGAAACCAAGAAAGCCGGTATCGCCGAAGGCGACCGGAAAGCCCACGGTCTGCGACACGGGTATGCCCAAGAACGGTATTTGGAATTGACCGGATGGAAATCGCCCCATGCCGGAGGCCCAAGGCGCGGGGAACTGACGCCCGAACAGCGGGAAGCCGACCTTGCCGCCAGGCTTATTATCAGCCAGGAAATGGGCCACAACCGCGAAGAAGTCACGGCGGTTTATCTGGGGCGCTAGAAATGCTTAACCAACAAAACTAATTCGATGGGTAGCGAAAACCCTTGCAAAAGGCTGACAAGGTTTTCGCTGGATAGCGTATCCCTGCGGCAGGATAATCCAGCCTGCCATTTGATTTGACCACAAGGCGAACGACATGCGTGTCCTGCTGGGTTCCAACGCTTACCTGAAGCGCACCGAGAACCGGGATGTCCCGGTCGTCTGGGACAGCCGCACGGCGATCAATCCGCACGTGTTGGTGATGGGCGCGTCCGGGGCTGGCAAGACCTGGAATCTGCGGCGGATGATCCAGGCTATGGCGAAAACTGCCGATGGCCCGGTGCGCATCTATGTGTTGGATGTCCACGGCGACATTGATTTGGCCGGTGCGTCCACCGTGAAGTTTTCCGAAGCCACGGCCTATGGCCATAATCCATTGGCAGTCAGTCCAGACCGTGATGGCGGTGGCGTCCGCCGACAGATTCAGTCCTTCATTGCGGCGCTGAACCGGACTTCCCGGCAATTGGGAACTCGGCAAGAGGCGGTATTACGCGCGCTGCTGACCGACCTCTACGCCGCCAATGGATTCTACGAGGACAAGCCGGATAGCTGGCGGCTGGATGACGGGATAGCGCGGAAATACCCGAAGAAATATCCGACTCTGCTGGATGCCGCCCGCTTCTCGGCGGCCAAGCTCAGGGCGCTATATCTTGGGGCCGACGCCAAAGCGGTGGCCGCATTGGAGCAAGTCAACGCGAAGGCGAGGTCGATATACGCCAGGAACAAGGCGATGGGGCAGATACGGCAGACCTTGGGGAACGCCCAGGCCGATAAGCCTCCCGCCGATCCCGAATTGGACAAACTGAAAGAAGCGGCGATAGCGGCCTATAGCGCTGCAATCCAAGGCATAGCCACCGGGCGCGAGTTGGACGACCTGATCCGCTACGACTCCAAGGACGTGCTGCGTAGTGTGGTGGAGCGATTGGAAAGCCTGAATGCCATCGGCATCTTCCGGCCGGACGAACCGCCGTTCGACCCCAAGATCCCGGTGTGGCGTTATGACATCCGCTCCCTCGCCTCGGACGAGAAAAAGCTGTTCGTCTATTTCCGGCTCGAACAGATATTCCGGCAGGCTGCCCTGCGCGGGGTTCAGGGTCGGGTATCGGAAGTGGTCGTATTGGACGAGGCGCATTTGTTTTTCACCGACGAGGCGGAGAACCCGTTGAATGTCGTCGCCAAGGAAGCGAGGAAGTTTGGCTTGGGGCTGGTCTGCGCCAGCCAATCCCCCACGCATTTCAGCGAGGATTTCCTCGGCAACGTCGCCACCAAGATGCTGCTGGGCATCGACGAGATGTATTGGGACGGCGCGGTGCGCAAGCTCAAGATCGACCCGAAGATCCTCCACTACGTCACCCCTAGGCGCAGCCTGGCCGTGCAGATCAAAACCGGAACAGAGAACCGGGCGCGGTTCGTCGGTGTCGATTTGTCCTCTGCGCGATGAAATTCAGAAAGAGGGCAGGGGAGGGAACACGTTTTGTCCCGAACCCATTGCACAATCATCAAACCTGACCGAAAGGTATTCACATGTTCAAACGATTTTCCTTACTGCAGCCATTGGCCCTGTTTGCCTTCTTGTCCGGCTTGGCATTTATTCCTGTCCAGGCTGGGGCGGATGAACTCATGCAAAGCAATCTGGGAACGTCGCCGGCATGGAAGTCATGGGATCGGATGACCGTCACCGCGCCCCGATCACTGTCCAAGACCAAAACCCTCCAGCTTCCCGATTTCCTGCTGAAGATATGGGCGAATGAAATTGCCGCGAATGACGATAAATACTTGAAGGACGGCAACGGACAACTCATTAAAAATGGACATGCGCCTGCCGAAGCGCTGTATTCGGTGTACCACGATGGCGATCTGACGGTAATCGTCAGCCTGTTGAACACCGCCAAGTATTGCCAGGACGGCCCAAATGATTCCGCCAGCACCCAGATTCACTCCACCTGCCCCGTCCGCGTGACCGTGACGCGGGGCGGTGAGTCCAAGAGCCTTAATTATCCCGAGGCGTGTTTCCTGGATATTAGCTACGGCAATCCGCCCGGTGGCCCAGACCCTCTCACCAACGCATCGCTGACCCGGTATGACCGGCAGGCAGGCGTGGTCGAGCTGGTGGCGATCCGCGACAACCGGTCCCTGCCCGAGTGCGCAAAACAGTTGAAGGTTCCGCCCCTGTGATTGGACTGTTCCGTTCCCTACTGCTGATGCTGGCGCTGTTTTCAGCGGCACCGGCTTCGGCCCAACAGTTGGGGCCGAAAGTGGTAGTGACTGCCGCACAGGTTGCCGCCGCCATCAGTAATTCCCCGTTGAGTCCCAGCCTCCAGGCTTATGCCGCCGATATTGGCAAGCTGGCGATCAACGTCGAATCGGGCGGCAATCTGGGTGTTTATAACGGAACCTGCTGCACAGGCGTGTTGCAGGTGAACAAAGGCGGCTTGGCGAAGTATTGCGATTGTACCTCGGAGGAATACGCCAACATGTCCCTCCAACAGCAGGTCGATGTGTGGGCAAAACTCACTAACGCCAATGCCAATAACTCGACCGTTCAGGGTTTGATGGGAATGGGTAGTTTTGGCGAGAAGCCGGTGACCGGGGCGATGGTGCTGTCGTGCATCCAGATCGGGCCGGGTAATTGCGCCAAGACGATTAAGGCGGGGACTTGCGCGACCAGCGCCGGATCGGACGGCAACGGCAACAACTTCTGCGACTTCGCGGCCAAGATCAATGGCGCGAGCGGTTCCAGTCCCGTGGCCATAACCGATATCAACACGCCGTCGGGCGCGGCCCCGCCTTTGCTGCCGAGCGCGAATTACCAGTATCCTTCCACCGAGGACGCTTTTCTTACCGGGGCTGGGGTGGATATGTCCCAGTCGAAAGACCTGGTGTTGTCGGCGTTGTCGGTGGCGATGTTCCTGTGGACTGCCTGGGTGGCGCTGGCCCAGTACGGCTCGTGGCGGCAAGGCCGCATCGACTGGATGACCCTGCAAACCAATATCATCGGCTCGACCGTCTTGACGCTGTTGGTTCTCGGCCTGACGCTCGCCTGATTTCCAAGCGTGGCGGCTGCGTTTTCAGCCGTACCCTTTGCCGCCGTGTGCCTACGCTTCCGGCGGCGGATTCCCCAGGGAATCCTGTAGGCGTCACAGGCCGCAAGGCCTTTCCACTTCGGGATCGCCGATCCCTTCTTTTCACCACACCCGACGGGGAAACACAGCCCCGCCGGGGGCTGCGTTTCCCCGTTTTTTCATTCAAAGCGGAGAAACACCATGAGCGACAACACAAATACCCCATCCAATTATTTTGACTTGCATGTGACCGGCCTGGGCTATCTGAACCGTGTCCGGGAGGTCAAGGTTCCGCGCGGCAAGCCATTTTTGGCCGCGAGCATCGCGGCCCTGCACGGCGCGTCGGACTCGGTTGAAAAGACTTGGTTCGACGTGCGCGTCTCCGGGCAGGAGGCGCAGAAGGTGGTCCGGGATCTGATGCCCGACGCCGAAGCCGGCAAATCGGTTTTGGTCGGCTTCAAACTGGGCGACCTGACTGCGGAAACCTTTGTTTACGAGAAAGGCCCGAAGGCCGGACAAACCGGCGTCAGCCTGAAAGCCCGGCTGCTACGCATCGCCTGGGCCAAGGTTGACGGCAAGACGGTCTACACGGCCCCGAAAGACGCCCAGCCCGCCGACGACAGGCAAGGCAGCGCCTTGCCCGAAGCGGCCTGACCGTTGGCTCCATCTGCCGCCCGCCAGAAACCGCAAGGTTTTCTGGTAGGCGGCTCCTATAGCCAATTCAATCGCCCAATTCTTCAATCCAAATTTTCAAGCAAGTGTTGTAAACTTTGATCTTCACTCGTGGCGACTGCGACTCAGCCGCACCCTTTGCCTAGGCTTTCCAGGCGTGTCTGCGCTTCCCTGGACGCGATAATCTATCTTCCGTCGATCAACGTAATCTTCGGATGGTCGCGAGCAGACGTCCCAAACCGCCCATTGACATGACAGCGGTTCTAACCAGCGTCGGTATGTGAAAAGCCCGCCGCGTTTTCCAATTCGTCCGGGGATTTAAGCGTCCCCGGACACCCCACAACCCTGACAGGGCACTTGCCCGGTCATGGGAAGTGCCTTGCGTTTTCAGCAAGAGGCAACCCCATGATCAACTTATCAGGAAATCTTTACATACGTTCGGTCCACGGCCGCAACGGCGATTTCTCGGTCGGCCGGCTGGTCACCGACATTGGCGAGTTCGTCCTGCGCGACGAGTTCCTTAGGCAGTACGGCGAGGGCCATTACCAAGGCGAGTTCGGCATTGCCGAAATCTTCCCGGCCAGCTATGTGGCTGGAGGCCGCATGGTGATCGAAATCCGCGCCACTTTGGCTTCATTGGCCTTGGCGGCGATTGACGACCTGCCCGGCGGGCAAGCGGAATCCGCAGTATCGGCGGAATCTGCTCTGATTGGCCCGGAAGCCGGGGAAGCTACGCCCCCATCCAAAGCGACATCCAGGCGCAACAAGCCGGGTGTGGCGAAACCTCCAAACGATGGACAGCCTGCCCAAAACGAGATATTTCCCCCCACGGGAGATGCCTGCGACGACGGGGCCGACGCTCATTTGTTCGGTGCCTTGTGGCCGCTGGGCGACACCGTGAGGCTGGACACATCGGTCAGCCGGGCCTTGTTCCGCCAGCAAAAAGAGCGGATGAAGGCGCTGGGGTACACGTTCCAAGCGTCCGGCCAACTGTGGGTTCGGACGTGAAATTCCTGGCGCAAGGCTTTGCCTTGCGCCCGGCAACCGGATTTCCAAGCGTGGCGGCTGCGTTTCCAGCCGCACCCTTTGCCGCCGTGTGCCTACGCTGCCGGCGGCGGATTCCCCAAGGAATCCTGTAGGCGTCTTAAGGCCTCAAGGCCTTTTTCACTTAGGGATCGCCGATCCCGTCTTTTCACCACACCCAGCGGGAGAACGCATCCCCGCGCCGGGTCTGCGTTTCTCCGTTTTTTTCATTCCATTCGGAGAAACGCCATGAGCAACAAGCACGAAATCACTTATACCCTCGGCTACCTGCACCGGGTCACGGTGGGGGTTGAAGCCGACAACGGGGAGGCGGCGCTGCGCATCGCCCAACAAGCTTTTGATAACGGTTTGATCTGGGACGACACCCCGGCCATGCCGCTGTTGTACGACGATTTTGAGGAGAACGGCGACGGTTTGGACTGGGAAGTCCAGGCGGTCGAGGCGTTTAGCCAGCAAGATCCTTCCGTCAAGGTTCTACAGGCCCAGCGGAAGGCGTTGGAAGCCTGCCGGGCACTGGTTGCCGCCTATGCAGCCGGCGAAGAGGGCGACGGTTCCGTGTCTTGGGAAGACCTGGACTCCGTGCATGGGCTTGCCCGGCAAGCCCTGGCTTTGCTGGACGATTCCGCGATGGCATCCGCCCGCGCCACCGGCCCCAAAGCTAGGAAGTTGGCGGAAGCGGATTCGGCGCGCCCAAGCGATGCGTCTTCACTGCCCACGGTGGCCGATGTCCCACTGCGCCGCATCGTCGAGAGACTGGCGCAGTTGAAGATGTGGGATTTCGACGAACGCGACGCCGATGACGACGGAAGCCTGGCCGCCAAGGAAATCGACGACGAAACGGATTGGCTGGACAGCCACATTTTGCTGATGACTTTCATCCGCGATGCCAGGAGGGCATTGCAGTCCGCCAAGCCTCCGCGTCTGGCCGTTGTGCTGGAGGTCGGAATCGTCCATGCGGTGGTGTCGGACAACGCCGTTGATCTGGCGGTGGCCGTCATCGACTACGACATCGAAGGTGCCGATGACGATGAATTGTCTTCGGTTCCGCAGGGCGACGGCACCTGCGTGGATGCCGTGGTGGGTTGCTGGAATGCGACCCCGGCGGCCATCGACCTTGACGCGGTGTTTGCCGCTTCATGAAGACCCAGCGTTTGACTGAAACCCATGCCCGGAGGAGGAAACCATGAACGCCCGTAAACTCGAAGCAGGCCCAGTCCGCGAGGCGGTGCGGGGGCGCTGGGTGCCGGTGCTGCAAGCATTGGCACCCGAATTGGACGCGGCGCTGGCTAAACCCGGCAGGCATGTGGCTTGCCCGATGCATGGCGGTCGCGATGGGTTCCGCCTGTTCAAAGATGCGGAAACTTCCGGTGGCGGGATCTGCAACACCTGCGGCGCGTTTCCCGACGGCTTCAGCCTGTTGCAGTGGCTCAAGGGCTGGAATTTTCCGCAGGCGCTCGGGGCGGTGGATGCAGCCATCGGCGGCGTGGCTTTGACCCGCGTGGCTTTGTCAGAACCGGCGTTGCCGGCCAAGACTCAACCCCGCAAGACTGCCTCCGAAGACGGCCAAATCCGTCGGCGTCTGGCGGAGACCTGGGCGCAATCCGAGCATTGGCGGGATGCCCTGTCCCAACCGCTGCGGGACTACCTGGCCCATCGCGGTTTGGACACCGGCATTTTGCAAGGCGTGGAGGCCATCCGCTTCCATCCGGGCTTGCGCTACCACGACGAGGACGGCCACTACGGCGGCACGTTTCCGGTCATGCTGGCTCGGGTGTCCGACGCGCACGGCAAACCGGTGACACTCCACCGCACTTACCTGACCGAAGCGGGCAGGAAAGCGTCGGTGGAAAACCCGAAGCGAATGATGCCGGTGCCATCGGATCAACCGGTCTTGGGCGGCGCTATTCGCTTAGGCGTTGCCGAGCCGGTCATCGATTTGGCCGAAGGCATCGAAACCGCCTTGGCCGTGCGCCAGGCAACCGGGCTTCCGGTGTGGAGCGCGGTCAGCGCCACGCTGTTGGCGGGCTTCGATCCACCGCCCGGAACCCACAAGCTGCGGATCTGGTGCGACCGGGACCGCAAGGGCGTAGGCGAGGAGGCGGCGCAGAAACTGGCGGAGCGTCTCGCTGAGAGGGGCATTCCAACCGAGTTGCTGATTCCGCCCGAGGCGATGCTTCGGGATGGCAAAAGCGTTGACTGGTTGGATGTCCTCAACGAGTACGGTTCTGCGGTTTTCCCGCTGTCGCCAAATCGGTGGGCGGCGGCATAAGGGCAGGTTCTGACTTGGCCTGAGAGTGTTGTTTTGTTGTTCGACCCATCCGGGGAAATTCCCCGGACTGGGGGGTTCTCCGGACTTTAACCTGAGGAGAAACCCCATGCAGATAGAGATAGTAAAACTTTTCCGGGTGGCGGATGTGTTCGGCCTTTACGCCGACGCCTTCGTCCAAGACCGGCAGTCCGGCCAGTTGATCTTCGCCTCCTTCTGGGGGCGTGACACGACTATCCAGGAACTGCTGGCGCGGCTTACTTTGTCGTCATCGGAAGGCGGTCTGGCCTCGCTGGACTTCAACCCGTGCGACAACCCGGACAACGGGCTGAACGTGTCCATCGGCGATCCGAACCGGCTCGACAAGTTGACTGGCAGGATGCCCGCCGACAATTTGTTCGGCGCGGTGGCGCAGTTGTGGCTCTATGACCGCAAGGCCGTGGAACCCGATCATGCCAGCCGTCGGGCTTTGTTGCTGACCGGCGAAGACGTGTCCGACGGGCAATGCGGCAGCGCACCTGAGGACGAAAAGGTCTGGGCGCTGTTCAAGACGGTATCCCATCTGCCATTGCTCGACCACTGGCGGCAGGTATTGATTTCGGTCGCATTGTCCTGTGGCTGGCTGCGGATACACCCAGGCTTCCAGGTCAACGCGATTGAGTTGGATCTGGGCGTGGAGGACTACGAAGCCACGGTCAGCGAGTTGATCCGGCAAGGGCGCTTGACCCTCGAAGCGGGTGAGCCTCAAGCCGCACGGGAAGCCGATCCATTGCCCACGGTAATGTCGGCGTCAACCGATGAGAATCCGGTAACCACAGGGCGTTTGTCGGCGGAGCAGCTTGAGGATGGCTTGGCGCAATTCTACGGAACCCAACAATGGTTTCCGCATTGGCTCGTCAAGAACATGCTCTACACGGAAGGCGTCCAGTTTTTCGCCGAACAAGGCGGGGAGCAGGGGGCTTTCTGGTTTTTGGATATTGTGGCGACGGAATATTTTCAACTGCAACGGCAGGAGCCGTTCATGCTGATCAAGCTGACCTCCAAGGACAAAAAAGCCACCGTCCAGGTGGAAAACGGCAATGGCCGGGTGTTGAAGGAAAAGAAGATCGAATACACGGATCTTCAGCCCGGCGTCTGGAAGTTTTACCTGACGGATGATGTTTTGCTGTTGCCCGGCGAGTATTGATATTCGCCCCAGGCGGCACCCCCCAGTGATTGGGGGGCTTCTTTAAGCCACCCCGACCGGGGCGGCTTAAAGAAGTCTCCGAGCAACAACGTGGCGACTGCGTTCTCAGCCGCACCCTTAGCCGTCGTGTGCCTACACGTCCGACGGCGGATGCCGTTGGTGTCCCGTAGGCGTCACAGGCGATTAGCCTCTTCACTTCGGAACCGACGGTTCCATTTTTCCATAACCCGACGGGGAAGCCTTTCCCCTAAGGGGCAAGCTTCGCCGTTTTTTCCAATCGGAGAAGCGCCATGAACCAACATCAACATCAGCCGACATCCGGCCTGATTTACCCCTGTGACCGCTGCGGCCAGGCCAACCAGATCGTCAACCAATGCGGCTGCGATCCGGCCAACCTGCCCACTTTTGTCCAAGCGGACGACCGTTTAGTCGAGTCACTGCTCGTATTGACTGAGTTCGTCAACAACGTTAAGAACTCCAAAGCCCGGGTGGTTGCCAGCATTCTGGTCGCGCTCTGGAATGAAGACCGCGTAGTCCCCCATCTGCAATGGGTGGCGATGCTGGATCCTGTCACTTTCGAGCACGTCCTCAATGTGCTGCGGCTGGTGGCTACCGGGATACCCCTCGAAAGATTCTTGCAAGGAGGATCGGACGTTTTTGAGGGGATCATTCGGAGATATAACTTCAAGCAGAGCATCCCGTGAATGCGTAGGCCCAGCCTGCGCGTCATGGGAGAAATCCGGCCAGCCGGTTCGTGACTGGCGGGCTGCTTCGCTGACTTAAGGATTGGCCTCCAATTCTGATAAACCGCCGCGTGCCTGCGTTGTCGGCGGCCACCCGACAAGGGTGGGGCAGGCGTCTTTTTACTTACCTTTCGGGGAAACCTTCCCCGGCAGGGCGTGGTTTCTCCGCGAGGATCATTCCAATCCGACAGGAGAACACCATGCGCCAGAACCAATTGGTTTCAAAATTTAGACACTTGAGCGGGTTCGCCAAGGCCAACGCGCCGTTGACCGACGATGAAATCCGCCGTGCGGCCCCCTCGATCTTTGCGGCCAATCCGCACGGGTCGCGCTCGGAGCGCTATACCCTGATCCCGACCATCGACGTGCTGACGGCACTGCGCAAAGAAGGGTTTCAGCCCTTCATGGTCGTGCAGGCCGGGGTGCGCAATGAAGACCGCTTGGACTTCACCAAGCACATGATCCGGCTGCGCCACGAAAGCCGGATCAATGGCGCGGAGGCCAACGAGGTGATCCTCGTCAACTCCCACGACGGGTCGAGTTCCTACCAGATGCTCGGCGGCGTTTACCGCTTCGTCTGCCACAACGGGCTGATCTGCGGCGACACGGTTGAAGACCTGCGGGTCAAGCACCGTGGCGACGTGGTGGGCCAGGTCATCGAGGGGGCTTACACCATCTTGAAGGACTTCGACCGGGTGGACGCTTCCAAGGGCGAGATGAAAGCTTTGGAACTTGACGATGGCGAGCAAAGAGCCTTCGCCCGTGCCGCTTTGGCGATGCGCTACGAGGAAGGCAAGGAAGTGCCGGTCACCGAAGACCAGGTGTTGCGACTGCATCGACGTGAGGACGACGCCGACAACCTCTGGACCACGCTGAATGTAGTCCAGGAGAATCTGGTGCGGGGCGGACTGCGAGGCCGCAATGCCAAGGGCCGCAGGGTCACAACCCGGCCTGTCCAAGGCATCGACCAGAACGTGCAATTGAACCGGGGCCTTTGGGTGCTGGCCGAGGAGATGCGCAAGCTCAAGGCGGCTTGATACCCGAAAGGGAATGGCTCACTAACCCGCGAGGGGCATCAGCCCTCGCGGCGCCTGGATGCCCCTCGTTTTCCAATCACGAGGAGCATCACCATGGCGTTAATGTTTCAACGGCTGGCGAGAAATTTCGCCGCGAACGGGTATTACCCTACCGACGAGTCCACCATCGAACGGATATTGTCGATGCTGCGGCCCAGCCCACAGGGGACGATGAAACTCATCGACCCCTGCGCGGGCGAAGGGGTGGCGCTGGCTGAATGCAAGCACCATCTGGGCGCGGATCGCGCTGAGGCCTTCGGCGTGGAATTACATAAAGAGCGGGCCTGGAATGCGAAGGAAATCCTGGATCGTGTCATCCACGGCGATTTCCAGGAGACCACGATCAGCTACCGCCGGTTCGGGTTGCTCTGGTTCAACCCGCCTTACGGCGATCTGGTCAGCGACCAGGGTTCCACAGGCGACGACGGCGGCTCGGGGCGGCAACGCTTCGAAAAACTGTTTTACCACCGCGCCTACCGGCTGTTGCAGCCGGGCGGCGTCATGGTCTTGATAGTGCCGCATTATTCCCTAGACAAGGAGTATGCGGGCTGGATCGCGGGCTATTTTGAACGGGTCGAGGCGTTTCTGTCGCCCGGACAGCGTTTCAAGCAGGCCGTGGTGGTCGGGGTCAGGGCGAATGCCTGGCAATCCGGCGACGCGGCCAAGCGGGTGCGGGAACGGCTGCAAAGCCTGTCCCGTGGCGAAGCCGATACCCTGCCTGAAACCTGGGACGGCGAGCCTTACGAAATCCCCGAGGACAAGGGGCAGGCGGTCGAATTCACCGCCAAGCGTCTGGATCATGCCCAGCTTGCGGAGGAAATCCGCCGCCATCCCTGCCTGTGGCCGCAATTTGAATTGCACTTGGGCCGGGTGGGCAAGACCCAGCGTCGGCCCTTGCGGGCGCTCTCCCGCTGGCATCTGGCCTTGTCGCTTGCGGCAGGCCAAGTTTCCGGGGTCGTCCGTTCCAATGACGGCAGCCGGGTGTACGTGGTCAAAGGCGACACCTTCAAGGGCAAGACCGTGAAGACCACGTTCGAGGAGGCCGAATCCGGGCATTTCGTCGAGATACGCACGGCGACGGATGTGTTCAAGCCGGTGATCCGGGCCTTGGACTTCACACCGGGCAGCGAAACCTTCGGGCAGGCTTTGGTCATCCGATGACAGGGGCAGGCCGGAGGGATTGCGGAAAAGTTTGAGTTTCAACCCTCGCTGGCATCGCCAGTGATTTTAACCACCGCCTTGCGGAGACGAACATGCTCTCCGCAAGGGGTAGCCGTGTTTCGTTTCCCAGGGCTTTTTTTTATCCTTGAGGAGAACTGATATGGCTACAGAAACCACGTTGAAAGTGAACCAGGAGCGGCTGGTCAAAAATCTGCGCTTCAGCTTTACCGACGCCACCACGGTGTTGGGCGAGCTAATGCAGAACGCCCGCCGGGCCGGTGCGACGAAGGTCGTGATCGACTTTAACCCTGAGTCCAAGACCCTGGTGGTTTGCGATGACGGCTGCGGGATTGACTGTTTTCAGACGCTGCTGACCGTGGCGGAATCGGGTTGGGACGCCGAGCTGGTCGAGCGTGAACATCCGTTTGGCATCGGCTTTTTGTCGGCGCTGTTCGCTTGCGAACACCTGACGGTGGAAAGCCGGGGCCAGCGGATCGCCATGCCGACGGCGGACATCCTGTCCTTCCAGCCGGTGGCGGTCACGCCGGTCATCCGCTGCCCGGTGGAACCCCGCTTCGAGGGCGACGCCTGCGGCTGCGGGTCGGACAATCTGACCGGCCCGGACGACGAAGGCGTTTACGATTGTTACGACTGCGGCTTGTTTTTCACCGCCGAAGCCATCGGCCAAGGCGAACGCTGGAACGGCGTGACGACCGTCAAGCTGGACGGCTTCAAGCCCGAACCCGGCAAGGTGGCAGGCCGCTTGGCGGCTTTGGCCGAGGGTTTTCCCATTCCGGTGGTGTTCAACGGCGAGGCACTCAAGCGGCCTTGGGCGCTGGACTCGGGACGCGAGTTCATCCAAACCGGGGTTGGCCAGGTTTACCTGAAAGGGTTTGGCGCCGGCGAGGCGTGGACGGCATCGGTGGAGGATCTGCATATCTACTTGCAAGGCTTGCCGGTTTACCAAACGCCGCGCAGTTGGCACCGGGGGGACAACAGCAATGTGATCCACCTGGATTCCTCGCTGTTCCACGCGAGGCTTCCCGACCGTGACAAACTGGTCGATGAAGACAAGGTGGTCAAGCAGGTGGCTGATGCCGTCAGGCAGGAGGTCATTCTGAGAATCCAGGCGTTGGCGGACAGCCTTGAACCCGAGGCGTTTGCCAAAGGCTATGACACACTTAGGAAATGGGATTGCCTTGAGTTGTTGAACGACATTCCGGTCATTCCCCGGCAAGTGCTGTCCTTCATCCAGAGCTATCCCATCAAGGAAGGTGCTTATCCGGTGAATCTCGACCAGGCGGAAACCGTCACCCGCGAGGATGTGGAGACTGGCAAGGTCTCCATCGCCCAATTGGAATGTTTCAGTGAGGAGAACGCGCCGCACTGGATGTACGCTTGGCACAAGGGGATGCTGGTATATGACCATCCTTTGCACAGCGGCCATTGGCTGCACCAGCATATGGTCGAGATGGACGGGCAGCCCGTCCAGGTGGAGATCGTCGGCGAGACCCACCGGGCCAATTTCGAAGGCCAGTGGGTGTGCGGCGACGCGGTGTTTTGCGAGAAGTACCGCCTGACCTTCGATGGCGATACGGTCGATATCGAAGGCGATTCGATCTATCTGGAGGACGATGGGCTGTTCGTGGTGCCGAAGTGTGACGCCTCCGGCTCTGTGGTGAACCAAGCCTGTTCGTACTTTGACGAGAACGACAGCTACAACCAGTCGGTCAAGGACGAGGACGACTGGGCGTTTGAGAAGTTCGTCGTGGCCAACACCTCGGCGAATCCGGCGAAAGCCCTGGAACGCCTGCTGCCATCTTTTGCGGGCTGCCCCAAGGTATTCGGCAGGCGCTTCACGCTGGAACTGGATTCGTCCGGGAAAGTCGTGTCGGTGGAGGAATCGTTGGACGGCAAGCTTGCAGGGCAAGGGATGGAGGGATAAGCCATGTACCTGCATGACTTTGACGTGGCGTTTTGTGTGAAGTCCAACGTGGCGGAATGGGAGGATCTGCCGCCCTCTGTCGTGCTGTCCGTCTTGAGAAGACGGGTGGCGGAATTGACCGAGGACGAGGTTCTCGATGCGGTTGGATTCCTAAACACAATCCCGCTGGATGCCCCTGAAACCGGGGACGGAATGCCGGATGCCCATCGGGGCGGGCCGGGTGACAATCCGCCCCAGCCCAGATACCTGGCGGGAACCCGGATCTTGTCGATCTTCGGCGAATCCGGCGATACCGACGAGGAAATCGACGCGCAGACCGGCCCCCATGCCGTGGGAACCATCAGCCAAGTCCTCCCGGAGCAGGAAAACTGCTACGTGGTAGAGTTCCTTGGCGGGATATTCGCCTTCCTCAGCGATGAGGAGCTTGCGGATAGCCATTACTACCAGGTTTTGGACGGTGCTTCCGACGCGGTTGCCGTCCCCGAAACCGAGGAAGGAGAAGCGCCATGATCCGCGACGTGTTTGTGGTGATCTACGAGCATCGGCACGGCATGGACGTGGCGGCCCATGCCTCACACGGGCAGGCCTACGCCGCCGTGGCTGAAATTGCGCGAACCTGGTGGCAGGAACGCGCCGACCGGGCGGCACCGGAGGATTGTGCCGCGCTGTCCGACGAGGAAGTGGTCAATGCTTATTTCGACGGGCACGAAAGCGAGTTCTACAGCATTGAGAACTCAAAAGTCGATTTTCCCGATTGAACGAGGCATCCACCCTCATCCAAAACTAGCTTTACGCCCCCCTTGCGGGGGGCTTCTTTAAGCGCCCCGGCGCGGGGTGCTTAAAGAAGCCTCAGAAAAAAACCGTGGCGACTGCGTTCTCAGCCGCACCCTTTGCTGCCGTGTGCCTACACTGCCGGCGGCGGATACCTTGGTATCCCGTAGGCGTCATAGGCTGGAAGCCTTTCCATTTCGGGATCGACGATCCCTCTTTTTACCACCCGACCGGGGAAACCTTTCCCCGGCGGGACAGGTTTCTCCGGTTTTTTTTGCATTGGAGAAACACCATGAACCCGCAACACCTTCAACTTTACCGGGAACTGCGCCAACAAGGGCTTGCCTCGCGCTACGCGCTGGCTTGCTCACGGGCGCGGATGGCCCTCGAATCCAAATGCGCGGCGACAGGCTTTGAATGGCGGGAAGACCGCCATGGCCTGCTGTACGCCTGCTGGCAAGAGGAGGGCTTTGACTTGATGGCCGCCGTCGTCATCGACGAGGACGGCTGGTGCGTAAGCGGCGTGGATTTCATCGGCCGGTTTACCAGCCGCTGGGAATCCGGCGCGATCCGCCACCACCAAGGCGACCGGAATGCCCACAAGTGGTTTATTCCGGCGAACCTGGGCGACCCCAAGGAGGAATACCGCCGCGCCTGTGCCTTCGGGCGCGACTGGTGGGTGCGACGTGAAGTCGTGTAAGTAATTGTTTCAGCTATGACAATAGCAGCGGAACCCGCTTTCCCTGGGCGGTAGCCTACCGGCACGGGCGGGACCAGCAATGGTCCGGTTCGAAGCTGCCGGGACAATGTAACCCATCCCGAAAGGGTAAGCCAGAAACCGCGAGGGAGTAAGGCGTATCTGCCAGCGCAAGGCGGAAGGGGGCTAGGCTGGATGGCAAGGCTAACAAATGTGAACTGTCGATAAACTCCGTCACGTGCAACAAGCCAAATGCGCTGTCAGGCTTGAACCAAAAAGGTAAGGTGGTTGGCTAACCCAGATCCACCATCTGGGTTGCAGGGGCAAAGAAACCACCGGAGGAAAGACAGAGCCTAAACCATTCCCGTTACTTACACGGAACACGGAAACCCCGTTCCTCCGCCTGTGACCGGCAAGGAAAACCCCGTTCGGCGGGTATAGGTCGAAACATCTGAAGGGACGAAAGCCACAGGCAGGCCGCCCGTGAGGAAGGCTGAGGGAGGGCGGGAATAGGATGGCGGAAAAAGCGAATGCCGTCCTGTAATGGGGCGGATAGGGGTTGAAGCCGCAAGGCGACATCACCCTGGCCGGTAACGGCGCAGACGTCCGCCGAGTCTCTCTTTACGAGATAACTTTTAGAACCTTCACAAGAGGGGATGCAAATGACTACGCAAGCACTTTGTTGCGCGGGTGCGCCCTCTGGCGAACCGTGGCACTGGCACAAAACAAAATGGGCTAAGTGTCACCGGGAAGTTAGGAGGCTGCAAGCGCGTATCGTAAAGGCAACGCAGGAAGGCCGCTGGGGCAAGGTGAAAGCTTTGCAATGGTTGCTGACCCACTCGCATAGCGGCAAGGCAATCGCCGTGAAGCGGGTGACCGAAAACACTGGCAAGAAGACCCCCGGAGTCGATGGGCAGACATGGCCCACGCCGGAGGCCAAATCTCTAGCCGTGTTGTCACTCAAAAGGCGCGGTTACAGACCGCTCCCGCTGAGAAGGGTGTACATCCCCAAAAGCAACGGCAAGGAACGTCCGCTGGGCATACCGACGATGAAAGACAGGGCGATGCAGGCGCTAAACCTGTTGGCCTTGGAACCCATCTCGGAAAATACGGCGGACAGGAACTCATACGGGTTCAGGCCGGAAAGATCCACGGCAGACGCAAGGGAACAGTGCTTTAACACACTATCAAAACCTTGGTCCGCTCAATGGATTTTAGAAGGCGATATAAAAGGCTGCTTCGACAACATAAGCCACCAATGGATGCTCGAACACATACCGACGGACAGGGTTGTGCTAGAGAAATGGCTGAAGGCAGGATACGTCTACAAAAACGGACTCTTCCCGAACGAGGCGGGGACGCCGCAGGGCGGGATCATTTCGCCAACCCTGGCGAATATGACGCTTGACGGGCTGGAATCGAAACTTGAAGAAACATTCGGCAAGAGAGAATCGAGGAAAGCCAAAAGCAACCAAGTCAACTTGGTTCGATATGCGGACGACTTCATCATTACCGCTAGGACGAAAGAACTGCTGGAGGATGAAGTCAAACCTCTAGTTATTGAATTTCTCAAGGAACGGGGCCTAACCCTCTCGGAAGAAAAGACTAGGGTAACGCACGTCAGCAAGGGGTTCGATTTTCTCGGATGGAATTGTAGGAAATACGACGGCAAGTTGTTAATCAAGCCGTCCAAGAAGAACTCGAAAGTGTTCCTCGACGGAATCCGGGATGTGATGAAGGGCAACAAACAGGCTAGACAGGAAAACCTTATTGGACTGCTCAACCCAAAAATTCGAGGATGGGCAAACTACCATAAAGGCGCAGTCGCCAAGGAAACCTTCAGCAAAGTTGACAAAGAGATTTGGAAAACACTGTGGCAATGGGCCGAACGCCGACACCCAAACAAAGGAAAACGATGGATCAAAGTTAGATATTTCAGGACGGAGAGGAATCGAAACTGGGTATTTGCGGCAAGCGTCAAAACAGCGGAAGGGGAAACACGGACGGTGAGGCTGGTCAAGGCCAGCGACACCAAAATCCAGCGGCACGTCAAGATCAGGGGCGACGCCAACCCTTACGACCCGAAGCATGAAACCTACTTTGAAGACCGCCTAGGTTGGAAGATGAAAGGGAGCGTGTCAGGGGAGATAAGATGGCTGAGGCTCTGGTGGAGCCAGGACAAAGAGTGTCCCATGTGCAAGGAAAAGATCACGGAGGAAACAGGCTGGAATGTCCACCATATCGTCTCCAAGGCGGAAGGTGGCAAGGATATATCCTCGAATCTGGTAATGCTGCATCCCAACTGCCATCGGCAACTTCACAGCCAGAAGTTGAAGATAGCGAAACCGGCTCCCGCAAGGGGGCTTTGAAGAGGCTTGAGCCGGATGAGGGGAAACTCTCAAGTCCGGTTCTTAGGGGAGGGGGCGGCGGCAACGTCGTCTCCTTACCCGACTATGTCGGCGTGGAGGTGAAGTCCTCCCGCGCCGGCGTCACCCTCGGCGACGGTTGCCTGTACGGCATCGAATACGATGGTGGCAGCGACCGGGAATATTTGACCCAAACCGCCTTCGATCTCGCCTCTCAGGCGATCAGCGAAGCCAACGACACCTTGCGGACGCTCTGCGGCTGCCATTGAACAATCAACCACCCTGCAAGGGAATCACCCCCTTGCGGCGGATTCTCCTTGCCGGGCTATTAACCCCAAGAGGAGAAACCCATGAACAAGGCGACGATCAAGCTGTTCATCGCTTGGCTGGAACGCGCAGACCGTGGCGAGATCATTCAAAAGCGCCGCGAATTTGAAGAAACCCTGGCGGATGTCAGGAGCCGGGAAGCCAAGGCGGATTTGCGCCTGGGGCTTCGGCTCATCGACGAGGAATTGCTGGCCCGGATGGATCTGGACAGCCTTCCGTCGCAGCGGGAACAGGCGTAAGCCTGCCGCGCTGTTTCAGGCGTTCGGCCTTGGCCGGATCGAAGCGGTTTAGGAACAGATCCTCGACGATCTCGGCCTCCAGCAGGTCGCGGGAACCGGGGAAGACTTCCAAAGCGGGTTTTCGGTCGGTTTCGGCCATGGTTCACACAAAAGGCAGGGCGGCTCTCAGCGGGCCGCTATGCCGACAGTTTTGACATAAATACCACCACCCTGCAAGGGAATCCATCCCTTGCAGGCGGATTCTCCTTGTGGGGCTTTTTTTCCATCCTTCAGGAGACATCCCATGCTTCAAGACAAGACCCTTTTTGTCCGCGACGAACAAGGCAAGTACGTCCCCGCCCCCTCCAACCTGGTCATCGAGGAGGCCAAGCGCCGACTTGGAGCCAGGCTGGAAGGGCTGAACGCGCTGACCTCGCCGACCTTGGCGAAGGATGCGATCCAGATTTACCTGGCCGGCCAGGAACACGAGGTGTTTGCTTGCCTGTTCCTGGACAACCAGCACCGGGTCATCAAGTTCGAGGAACTGTTCCGGGGCACGATAGATGGCGCATCGGTTTACCCCCGTGAGGTGGTCAAGGCCGCTTTGGCCTGCAATGCGGCGGCGGTGATGTTTGCGCATAACCACCCGTCCGGCGTGGCCGAACCGAGTGAGGCCGACAAGTGCATCACCCAGCGGCTGAAACAGGCTTTTGGGCTAATCGACATCCGCGTTCTTGACCATTTCGTGGTCGGCGACGTGGTTTACTCGTTTGCCGAACATGGCCTGCTGTAAGGAGGGGGCCATGCGCTGGGTGATCACCGACGATTGCTTGGACGACGGGCGCGACATCGGGGTGGGAAACTTCCCCCACGACGGAGCGCTCGACGAACTGCCTTACCGCTTCCGTCTGCTTGACGATGATGGTGAGGTTTACTACTTGGGCCGTAGCAACGACCAGGACAGCGAGGCGGCGTTCGCCCCGCTCGACTGGGCTACGGACTATGCCGGTTGCACCGAGATTCAATATTGGCGCGACGGACACTGGGAAACCTTGTGAATGCCGTGATAACTCCAGTTCTCATCGCCTAAGGATTTTTGTGATTTCAACCAACCTGCAAGGGGAAACCTCTTGCAGGTGTTTCCCCTTGTAACATTCCAAGAGGAAACATCCATGAAGACGCTGAGATTCTATGGGATCAAAGACGATACCTTCGTCTGCGACGGAGATGTCCGCGAATCGGTGGGCTGCTGGAACCGGGAGGGCGTGTTTCTTCTTCAATCGAGGAGGCGCACCCAAGGTAAGGCAAGCCGACTGATGGTCTGCGGCAAATATGCCCCGCAGGCAACCGGCACACGATGCTGGATAGTAGGCATCTCAATGGCGGGCGAGGGCATGCCATTGCCCAACTGGGCAATCCGGTTCGATGTCGGGCATGACTACAGTCCGGTGCTGGTGATGGTGGTGCCGGATGATGTGACGGTGACGGCAGTCGATAACCGTTGACCAACGTCCGCCAAGGCTTGCCTTGGCAAAGCCAGCGTTTTTTAACCAACCCCAAGGGGCAGACAAGCCTTTTGGGCGGTCTGCCCCTTGTTTATATTTAGGAGCATACCGTGCTTAACGCGATTTTCGACACCTTCAGAAATCCTGATGCCTTGGACGCTGTTTTGGCTGACGAAGGGGTTCCGCCCCTGTTAGCCAGATTGGTCGCCGAAAGGCTTAAATCGCTCTCGTCCCGCCACCGCGAACTTTCCATGGAATATGGGGAGGAACTGGCGGTGGAGGGCGTCGAGATGGAAATCCAAAGGCTGTTGCACGAACTCAATGTCGGCATTGAAGCCCGCTTCGGCGGCGACATCCGAGGCCCGACTGTGCGGCTGAAACTGCCGTCAGGCCGGGCCAATGGATTCATGGACGGCCTCTGGGTCGTCTTTGCCGACGACTAAATTAACCATTACTCACCCCAAGGGGCAGCGCCCCGTGGGGGTGTCTGCCCCTTTTCACATTTGAGGAGCAGACCATGAAAACCCAAGAAAACCCCGCGTGTTTTGTGCTGACGAGCAAATCCCAGGACGAACGGCCTTCCGCCTGGAATCTCTACAAAAAGTGTGGAGCAGGCCGAGGCCGGACGGGCCAAAATCCCCGCTGATTACAGCGGCGGGCCGGATGGCTATGAGGTAATCACTTGGGATGCGTTCCTGGAACGCCAACGCCGGTTCTACCTGCGTGATCCCGAGGAAACCAGCCTGGCGTACTGGACCACGCACCTTGGAATGTTGCCTCCGCTGAATTGGGAGGTGGCCGAAGGTGTCGAGCGGTTCATGTGTTCCGAGTTCTTGGACGGAAATTTCACCCGGCAACATGCCCGGTTGGGCGACCGCTATTTCACGCGGGTTGTCGATGCCGACGATCCATCGACCTGGATCACCGCCGCCATGATTGGCGATTTGCTCAACCGTTAAGGCTGCAAGCCGACACGGCACTATTCAAAAACCCCCTGGGGCAGGACACCCCATGGGGTCGGCCTGCCCTAATCTCTGTTGACGAGGAGCAGGCCATGCAAACAAAAAAAGTCATGTGGAACGTGTTGGACGTGCTGTCCGAAGCGAAGATAGAAGGCAACGCCCTGGTGTTCGCCCAAGAGTACGACCGCAAGCTCTACGAAGAAGTGAAAAAAGTGCTGGAGGCCATCGGCGGCAAATGGGATCGTTACGAGCGGGCTTTCCTGTTTCCCGGTAAAGGCGTGGCTGCGGTCATCGCCGAAATCCTCGAAACAGGGGAAGCCAGCCGGACGGTGCCCACCGACGAGCCTGCCAACGACCCAGAGGCGGATTTGGGTGATGCCATCCCCCTGTCTGAGTTTGTCGCCGACTTCGGCGACGGCCTGATGCAGGCGGTGGCCGTGCAGAATCCGCCGGTCTACGACGGCACGCCAGACCCGCGCCGCGAGCAGGTGATGGACGGGCTGAAACGCCAGCCTTTCCCAGCCCAGCGCGAGGTCGTTCAAGCCGTCACCAAGCTGTTGGCGGATGCCGGCGAGGACGCCGCCATCATCAATGCAGAGATGGGAACGGGCAAGACCATGATGGCAATTTCTGTCGCAGCGGTGCTGCGGGCGGAAGGCTACCGGCGGACGCTGGTTATTTCCCCGCCTCATCTGGTTTACAAATGGCGGCGGGAGATACTGGAAACCATACCCGACGCCAGGGTCTGGGTGCTGAACGGCCCCGATACGCTGAGGCAGTTGTTAAACATCCGTGCGACCCAGGACGAGCCGCAGACCGGTCAAGCCGAGTTCTATGTGATTGGCCGGGTCAGGATGCGCATGGGGTTCGACTGGGTGCCGGTGATCCATAGGCGCAAAATCCATCAGCGGATGTTTACGGAAAAAGGCAACGAGGACTCGTTGTCCTTCGTGCAAACCGTCGAACATGCCGCCTGCCCCGATTGCGGGACGGTGCTGACCGATGTGGACGGCAGTTGGATGTCGGCAGACAGCTTTCTTGCCAACGCCAGCGAAAAACGGGCAGCCTGCCCAAACTGCGGAACCCGGCTGTGGACGTTGAAGCGCCCCGGTGCCGTCAAAGACCGGCAGGCCACCGTAAAGGATGCCCTGTGCCAGTTGCCGACCATCGGCCCGAAGACGGCGGACAAGCTGCTGTCCCGTTTTGGGGCTGACAGCTTGGCCGGGATGCTGGACGCCAATCCGTTCGATTTCATCAATTTGATGGACGAGGACGGCGAGTTGGTGTTCAGTGACCGCCAAGCGGTCAGGATGGAGAAGAGCCTGGCAACCCAAGCCTTCGCGTTCGGGCAAGGTGGCTACCAAGCATCGGAATTTGTGAAACGCTATCTGCCCCAGGGTTTTTTCGACCTGTTGGTGATCGATGAGGGTCACGAATATAAGAACGATGGCTCGGCGCAAGGCCAGGCCATGGGTGTGCTGGCGGCCAAATGTCGCAAGGCGGTGTTGCTCACAGGCACACTCATGGGCGGCTACGCTGACGACCTCTTTTTCTTACTTTGGCGTGTGCTGACACGACGGATGATCGAAGACGGTTTCAAGGCCAACCGGCGCGGTAGCATGGCACCGGCGGCATTGGCGTTCATGCGCGAACACGGGGTGTTGAAGGACATTTACAAGGAAACCGACGCGGGCAGCCACAAGACCGCCAAGGGTAATAAAACCACGGTGCGCACCCAAAAGGCACCGGGGTTCGGCCCCAAGGGTATTGCCCGCTTCGTTTTGCCTTACACAGCGTTTCTCAAGCTGCGGGACATCGGCGGGAACGTCCTGCCGCCTTACGAGGAGCAATTCGTCGAGGTCGGCATGGCACCGGAACAAGCCGAGCGTTACCAAAGGCTGCGTTCCAGCCTGGTCGCCGAACTCAAGGAGGCTCTGCGCAAGGGCGACAAATCCTTGCTCGGCGTCGTGCTGAACGCGCTGCTGGCCTGGCCGGATTGCGGGTTCCGCGACGAGATGGTGAAGCATCCCCGCACCGGGGCGCTGCTGGCCTATGCGGCGTCCGTGTTCGGCGAATTGGAGCCAGCGCCCAAGGAGCTGGAACTGATCCGGCTTTGCCGGGAGCAGAAGGCCCAAGGCCGCAAGGTGTTGGTCTACAGCATTTACAGCGGCACCCGCGACACCACGCAACGGTTGAAAAACCTGTTGCAGGCCGAAGGCTTCAAGGCGGCGGTGTTGCGATCCAGCGTTGAGACCGGGAAACGGGAGGATTGGATTCTGGAGCAAGTAGACCGGGGCATTGATGTCCTGATCTGCAACCCGGAACTGGTCAAGACCGGCTTGGATCTGCTGGATTTTCCGGCGATTGTTTTCATGCAGAGTGGCTACAATGTGTTCACGGTTCAACAAGCCTCCCGGCGTTCCTGGCGCATCGGCCAGAAGCAACGGGTGGAGGTCTTCTACCTAGGCTATGCGGACACGGCGCAGATTGATTGTTTGCGTCTCATGGCCAAGAAGATCGCCGTCAGCCAGTCCACGTCGGGCGACATGCCCGATACTGGCCTGGACGTTCTCAACCAAGAGGATGGCGACAGCTTGGAAGTCGAATTGGCGAAGCGGTTGATTGCTTGAGCGTTTGACGAAGCCCGCAGGCCTCCTTTTGGAGATGGCTGCGGGCTTTTTTCTTGTCATGGGTCAACAGAGCGAAGGATTAAAGCTGGGCCATGGGCTGCCAGTCAGAATATGCCGTGGAGCCACAAGCCCTCAGTGCTACACCATAGCTCACCACACCCACACTAGCAGCATTCAACGCAAGGCTTCCTCAGCTGTAGCCGCAAACAACACTTCTTCCGTCCAGCGCAGCAAGGTTTCGGCGTCCGCTTGTTCGACGCGGCGTTGCTGGGCTGGCGTAAGCGCCCCGAATTTACGTGTCAGTTGGCGCAGCAGCAGAGCCTGACGCTCTTCTTGCCTGCCCACAAACAACCCTTGCTGGCGGCCTTGTTCGATGTAACGGTCGATGAATGTCTGCATGATGTCCTCGTCGGCGGTTTGGGTTAGAAGCGCATGGATGTCGTGTTCGTCCAGCGCCTGGGTGGTCTGCACATAATACCGCAACAGCACTTCCAGCATTTCCAACGCGGTCTCCTTGTCCAAAATCTCCCGCGCCAGCGGCAGGATTTCCGCCAAGGCTTGTTTGGGGCTGGGGTCAAAGATGTGTTTTAGCGCCAATAGAACCAGCCGGCTCAACACGGCGCTCTTGATCGCGGCGGGTTCGGGCAGGCTGAGGTCGCACAATTCGTGGCGGAATTCCGGCACATAGGCCGACAACGCAACGTCCATCTCGCCGAATAATGCGCGGAAGCTGTCCGGTGTCTGCCAGCGCTGTGTGCCGTGGTAAAGCACCAAGGGCAGGACTGCCGGTAGCGGCTGTTTTGGGTGTTGCTTGCGGTGCAATTCCCAGATGCGCACCAAGTAGCGCAGCAGTTGCAACGGCACCCAGGCGTCGGGATGGCTTTTGTGTTCGACCAGCAGGTAGATCTTCATTTCCCTGCCATGGTGGCGGGCGGTGTACAGCAGATCGGAGAAGTGGTGGCGCAAGGCTTTTTCGATGAAGCTGTCTTTAGCGATTTCTAGGGTGTCCCAGGCGATGCCTTCGGCGACGGCAGGCGGCAGGTAGCCGCGCAAAAAACCTTCCGCCACCTCGCGGCGGGAAAAGGTTTCACGGAAAAAGCGGTCGTGGTGGTCGTTAAGGGTCTTGGTCATCAGCCATCAATCAGCTTGGATTTTCTGCACAGTTTAAGGCATGGCAGGGGTTTGGAAAGAGCGTAAATCGCTGCAACGAAAGCTTTTCCCTCACTCGGTTCTCGGCACCACGCTCACCAGCCGCGCCGCGATGGCATCGGCCAGCTTGGCGGGTGACTTCTTTGAAGAGTGTGCGCGGCAACAGGCCATAGGCCACGCTTTCCAGATTGCCGGGTTGCGCCAAGCGTAGATCCGGCCCCGGCCAGGCAAAGCGGTTGGCTTCGGTCAGCACGATCCAGGAACGGTTATCGTCCAGCCCTAGGCGGCGCTTGGTTTCGTGGGGGATTTCGACGGCCAGCGCCGGATTCGAGGGCGGCGAGTGGGTGATGGGTAGGACAGTCACGATGCGTTCTCCCCCGACATCCCTAGGTCACCAAAATTACCGCGCAGGGCCGGTCTTTCACGCCTTCCTCTTGCCCTCGCTGATGCTCCGCTTTCCACAGGTACGAATAGCGGATGACCAGGCCCGGAACTGGTTGCGGGAACGACAAGGCTTACCCCACCGTTTCGTGGTCGAAGGCGGCAGCTTCCGGCGGCGGCTCGGCGGCGCGGATGGTTTGCAGGTCGGCTTCGGTGAAATCCTCCAGCCCCAAGACCTGCCGGTCCCGACGTTTCAAGCGTTGGTATTCATCCACCGACAGCACCACGATCCGCTCTCGGCCATTGCGCGTGATGGCGACGGGTTCGGTCAGGGCCACGTCCTGATAACGGCCAAAATTCCTCTGAAACTCGGCTGAACTGATGGTGATCATAGGGAGTGCCTCGCAAGCTGTAAGATACGGACTATACATAGGTTGCGGAGGGTTGTCATCTGGTTGGTTGGCTTGGCGGCGAGGGCCGGGCTGCTCATCAGGAAACCCTCGCCGGGCCTTGCCTGGGTTTTTCGTCGCTGGTTGCCAGTGGGATCGCCGAAAATCCCGGTTTTGCCGGGAGAAAACAGGATGCCTTTGCTGGCTGTCGAAGCGTTGCCGGTTAGTCAACCGATTACTGTCGAATGTGTAGCCGAAGTCTCGCACCGCTACCAAATCCCGGTTGCCTTGCTGGGCGGGGTGTTGGCCCAGGAGCGCGGACGCCTCGGCCAGTCCAGCCCGAACAAAAACGGCACATGGGATTTCGGGCCGATGCAGGTCAACAGCGCATGGCTTAAGTTCTTCGCGCCGTATGGCGTCACCGAGCATCGGTTAAAACATGACGGCTGCGCCAATCTGGCCGTCGGCGCGTGGATCATCCGTTACGAGCAGGGTAGGGCGAAGGGCGATCTGTGGCAGGCGGTCGGGCGTTACCATTCGCACAAGCCGGACTTGGCGGCAGCCTACCAAAGCGAAGTAGCCGACAAGGTGGGCGAGTTGAACACCGGCAAGCAGACGCTGGCCCGGCTGCTTGAGGAAGCCAACGGGGGCGGCTAGACGGCTATGACGAGCGGGAAGGTCGGCAGCGAAAAGCCGCGCCTTTGCCAGATTCCCATATTTCCGTCATTTCTTCCAAACCCTTACCCGCCCGTCGTCGATATGCACGAATCCGCCAGGCCGGTCGGCATAGAACCCGACGCCGCCTTGCCGGGCCAGTGCGGCGGGCCGGCCTAGGTAATCGACCGGAATGCCGTCCATGTGGATGTCCATGGCGTGGAAGCATCCTCTGGAATCCTGCATGTGCAGCGACGCCTTCGCGCCGCCACAAGATTCGTTGGTGTACTTCGTGCGGAATCCCGAATGCACGACGAAGGGCCGATGCACCTGGTAGGCCGCGAAGAAGGCTTGCATCCAGGCGGCGGTCTGCAACAGCCGCTTTGAGGCAGAGGCGGTGCGGCCTGCCAATGTGTCGCGCAACAGCCAACACGCCTGGCGGTGGCCCTCCTCGGATTCGATGTCGATCAAGCCCCACTCCTTGTCTCGTTGCAGCCAAAGCGCACGGGGCGGTTCTTGCGCGGATAGGCAGGGCAGGGGGGCGGATAGCATGGAGGCGGCGGCCAGTTTCAGGAAATCCCGTCGGCTTAACGGCATGAGTGTGGCTGTGGTTTGGTGTTGACGTTGAAAACGATCCGGGCGCAGCGCCGGAGTGTCGGCGGGAAGGATGGCACAACCGGGGGAACGCCTGCCCGCAAAAACCCTTGCAGGCTGTATCCAAGGTTTCCAGTGGTTCACCCCGCCCGAAACCGGGATCATCGGCTCCACAATTGATTGGAGCATTTGATGACCATCCGCATGCGTCCCCTTGCAGTCTTTTTGATCTGCGCCTTTATCCTCGGCTGTGCCGTCCACCCGGACGGCGTGGCGCGGAAAGTCGGGCAAAGCGCCCCCGATGCCGTTCCCGCCCAGGCCGAAGCCGGGCCAACCGCCTACCAGGTTGGCAAACTATCCGCGCCTGCGCAGACCGTCCAGACCGGACGGTATTCTTATGCCGCCGTCGGCGCTCAGGCCGCGCAGGTTGATCCCTTGCTCGCGGTCATCGACGTGCGCCTGCCGATGGATGTCACGACGGTCGAGGAGGCGGTCAACTACTTGCTGCGCCGCAGCGGCTTCAATCTGCTGCCGCCCGACCCTGGCGACCAGCCCGTCAACTATCTTCTCAGCCAACCGCTGCCGGAGGTGCATCGGCACCTTGGCCCGATCAGCCTGCGCGAAGCCTTGCTCACCTTGGGCGGCAAAGCCTTTCTCGTGAACGTGGACTATGTGTACCGCAAGGTCGGCTACCAGGTCTCGCCCGCCTACGCAGAGGGCCGACGTTCATGAAGCCCAACCGGATCATAGTTGCCCTGGCCGTCTGTTTTTTGCTGGCGGCCTGCGGCAAAGACAAACCACCTGTTCTGCCCAAGCCGGTTGATTACGCCAAACCTGCCTCTGTGGAGAGTGCCGCTGCCGGGGTCAAGCTCAACACCGCCGAACCGGTCGTGCCAACGCCTCCGCTGGCTGCTCCCCAAACCCCGCCGCCCATCCCGGTTAGCCCTGTACCTTCGCCACCCAGCGCGAGCGCCGCCGATTTGCAAGCTTTGCGCGAAGTGTTCGACCGGCAAAAGGAAGCGGACAAGGTATCCATCGAAGAACTCCAAGGCAGACTGGCCGCGCTGGAGCAGCGCCTTGCCCAAGTGGAGGCGAAACCAGCACCCCAACCTGTGGCAAGCCAGGCCAAAACACCCAAGAAAAAACCCAAAAAACCGAAAGCACTAGTCGTTTCGGCCAAGCGCAGGGGGCCGCAAACCGTGCCGCCTCATGCAGCGGACGCCGCGCCCGTATTGCCGTTTTACGTAGGTTCGGTGGATACCTGGGATGGCGAGAAGCAGGTCATGATCCGTGCCGACGGGCAATGGCGCGGCCTGAAGCCGGGTGACAGCCACGATGGCTGGCGCATCGAATCGACAGACGGGCAAGCGGTCAAGGTTCGCAGCCCGCAAGGCAAGCTTTGGCAAGTCGAAGCAGGGCAGGGCGGCTAGGCCATGATGAAGATTTTCTACCGGTTCGGGCTGACTGCTGGGCTGATGGTTTTCGCCTTGCCTGCGGTTTGGGCCGACACGGTGCAAACCACTGCCACGGCCAGCCATGACGCTGCCAGCGTCGGGGCTGTCCACGTCGAGCCTGAGTCACTCGGGCGCTTTGCCCGTGAGCAATGGAATTTGAGCGAGGCGGAATGGACGCGCTACCAGACCCTGATGCGGGGCATTCGCGGCAGCGTCAGCCCGGCCAGCCTGTCGCCGATTGAGGTGCTGGGCATCCATGCCCAAAACGAACCCGAGCGCAAAGACTACGCCCGGCGCTGGGCCAAGCTCATGCACGAAGACGCCGCTCGGATTTTGGCTTTCCAGGCGGCTTACAGCGAAGCCATCCGGGAACTCGACCCCGGCGGGCAAATCATCGACACCCGTGCGCTCGGCGGTTCGGTTCCCCAAAACACTCCCATCGAATGGGCGCAGCCGGGTGACCGGGTGTTGCTGTTCCTGCCGCTGGACTGCCTGACCTGCGGCGATTTCTTACGCGCCGCCCGCGCCGCTTCGGCCAAGGGGGCGCAAGTCGATCTCTATATCACAGGCCAAGCCGCCGATACCGCGATTTTGCAATGGGCGGCAGCCCAAGGCTTCGATCCCAAAGCCATCCAAGCCAAAAAGATCACCTTCAACCGTGAGAACGGCGAACTTGCCACCGTGGCGGGCCTCGGGGCCAGCGCCCCGAAGATGATCCGCTTGCGCAACCGCATCGCCACGCCTCTTGAACCCTCGCTCCCTCCAAAGCAATGAACAGCCTTGCGCTTATGACGCAGCCATCTTTATCCGTCCCCAATGACGATCTATCTCGCCGGTGTCTTGAACAGGCCTGCCTGACCACCGCCAGGGTTACCCAGCGTTTGGCGGGTGGCGTGAAGCGCCCGATAGAAGTTGCTGGCTATCCGTTTTCCTGGGGAGCCATCGCCGAGCGGCAAGAGCCGGGGCTGCTGGTCTGGGAGTTTTATCTGGAAACCACCATCAACACGTTCGAGTCCGGCGGAAGACGGCTGGACGAGTTGCAATCGCTGTTGTTCGAGTCGCTGGAAGCCAGGCTGGATTGCGTGTCGAGAAGCTTCGTGGTCGGCTGCATCGGCTCCCTCGGGTTGGATGCGATGCCTTGGGTGTTCGTGCCGGGTGGACTTGCCAACGGCGTCATCCTCGGCCTGGTGTGCAAGTATCTGGATAACCGAATTTGCCGTGAATGGCTGTGTGCGGAATTCATTCCGCGCATTCTGCCCGAGAGCGTCAAGGAGGCGGCAAGCCGTGCCTTCCAACTCCATTAAAAGCCGCGTCTTGTGGGCTGCGTTGGTCGTGCTATCACTCATTTCCAGCGGTGCGGCAGCGCGGGCCGTCGTCATCTACGACCAAGGGCCGACCCGACCGCTCTCCGATTATGTTGAGCCAATGCCCGCCTTGGCGGTGCCGCCGCCACGCTCGGCGCGTAACCTCAACGTCCCCGCCCCGGCTTATCCGGTGCGGACGCCGGGCATGAGTCCCGGCTTGGTCGATGCCCGGAAAACACAAATGCCACAACTGGTCGCCGCCCCCTTCTTTCTCGTCGGCAACGACCCGCTATCCCGCGACTGGCTGGCCCGCTTCGGCGGACGGCTGTCCAAGATGGGCGCGGTCGGGTTCCTGGTGCAGGTCGAATCCGATGCGGATCTGCAATCCATCCGACAACTGGCTCCCGGCCTTCCGATCACGCCCTTGGATGCCAGTGCTTTGGCAAAGACCCTCGGACTGTCGCATTACCCGGTGTTGGTATCGGCTGGATTGATCGATCAATGACCGCTGTGCCAACGGGAGAATCTTGTCGATGAGCGACCATCCCATCGAAGCTTTGTTGCGGCCCCCGGTCGAGTTCTGGTCGGTGCTGACTGCGGGTTGCGCCGCCGTCCTTTGCTTCTACGCTCCCCAGAACCTGCTGATGTCCACGGAAATAGGTCAAGGCACCGCCGCCGTGCTTGGGACGTTCGCCCTGTGGCGCTTCCGCCAAGGCTGGCAAGCGGTCAGTTACCAGCGGAACTTGCGCCGCCTGCCGGTCTACACCCTGCCCGCCAACCGCATCCCGGTCAGCAATCGCCAATTGTTTCTGGGGCTGGGTTTCCGCTGGGGCCAGGAACACACCCAACGGCTGCGCGACACCGAGCGGCCTTGGGCGAAACGCTATATCCAGCCCAATGCCCTGTACCGCTTTGCCCGCCGCGCCGAGATCGCCTGGGAGCATCACCCTGTTTTTGGGCCGCTGACCGAAGCTTTCCGCGCCGATGTCTGGTGGAACCCAGTCCGCCCCTTGCCCGACGTGGGCGGCAAGCCCGCGATCCATGGCGTCGAGCCGAAGGAAGGCCCCGTCCACATGCCTCTGGGTGACCGCGTGGGCCACACTTTGGTGTTGGGCACCACCCGCGTCGGCAAGACCCGGCTGGCGGAAATCCTCATCACCCAGGACATCGCAAGGGGCGATGTGGTGATCGTGTTCGACCCCAAGGGCGATGCCGACTTGATGAAGCGTGTGGTGGCCGAGGCCAAACGCGCCGGGCGGGAGAACGCCCTGTACATCTTCCACCTGGGCTTCCCCGAGTTCTCCGCCCGCTACAACCCCGTCGGCAACTTCTCTCGCATCACCGAGGTGGCGACGCGGATCAGCAATCAGTTGCCCAACGAGGGCAACTCGGCGGCGTTCCGCGAGTTCGGCTGGCGCTTCACCAATATCGTGGCGCGGGCCTTGTTCGCCATGGGCCAGCGCCCTAGCTACGACCTCATCACCCGCTACATGACCAACATGGATCCCCTGTTCCTAGATTACTGTCGGCAATGGCTGGCACGGGTGGAACCGGAATGGGAGCAGGACGTGGCGGCGCGGGTTGCAAGAATGTCGGATCGGGACATCCCGAACTCGATGAAGGGCAGGGCCAAGGAAGTGGTGGCGTTGATTCAGTTCATCCGCGAAAAGGGCTTGAGCGACGGCGTGGTGGACGGGCTGATCTCGGCGATCAACTATGACCGCACCTATTTCGACAAGATCACCGCCAGCCTGCTGCCGCTGATGGAAAAGCTGATTTCCGGCAGGATCGGCGAGTTGATCTCGCCGGACTATGAGGACATGGCCGACACGCGGCCCATCTTCGAGTGGCTAGATGTGATTAAAAGAAAAGGCATCGTCTATGTCGGCTTGGATGCCCTCTCGGATTTCACCGTCTCCGCCGCCGTCGGCAACTCCATGTTCGCCGATCTGGTGGCCATCGCCGGGCATATCTACAAGCACGGCGTCGATGCCGGTGTCCCCGAATCCGTGCGCGACCGCAACAAGCCGAAGATTTCGATCCACGCCGACGAGGTGAACGAGTTGATGGGCAACGAGTTCATCCCGCTGCTGAACAAGGCGGGCGGCGCGGGGGTGCAGGTGACAGCGTATACCCAAACCTGGTCGGACATCGTAGCCCGCCTGGGCGACAGCGCCAAGGCCGGACAGGTCATGGGCAACTTCAACTCGCTCATCATGCTGCGGGTACGCGAACTGGAGACCGCCGAACTGCTGACCAAGCAGTTGCCGGAAGTGCAAGTCCATTCGATGACCTTGGTCTCCGGCGTGACCGACACTTCCGACACGACCTTGGATGTGGATTTCACGTCCACCAACCAAGACCGCATCAACGTCAACGACGTGCCGATGCTGGCCCCCGCCGACTTGATCGCCCTGCCCAAAGGCCAAGCTTTCTGCCTGCTGCAAGGCGGCCAGTTGTGGAAAGTGCGCTTCCCGCTGCCCGACACCTCCGCCGACCCGGCCATGCCAGCCGATGTGCGCCAGGTGGCCCAGGGCATGTTGGATAAGTACAGCACCGCCGACCAATGGTGGGTGGGTGCAGACCCTCTGGCGGGGAACGTCCGTGGCTGAACCCGCCTCGCGCCCTGTCCCGCCGCCCAAGCGCGGCCCCATCGGCAAGTTGGTCAACGCCATCCTGGCGTTTGCCTTCTGGTTGCTGCTGGGGATGGTCGGCAACATCCTGTTTGAGTGGGTGTGCATGAAGATGGTTTGGCCGGAAGAGGGGCCGACCCACAGCGTTGCCATGGTCGAAGCCGAGTTGGCCTACCTGGACAGGGATTTCAGCGAAGGCGTGTTCATCCGCCATCCCGCCCTGTTTGCGCGGGATCTGGCCGATGCCGTCAATGCCAAGGTTTACCAGGAGTGGCGCTTGGAGGCGAAAGCTTTGGAATGGGAGCGGCGGGCGGCCTTGGCGGGCGGAACTGCCGGTTTTGCGGCGGACGCCCGCGAACTCTCGCAAGGCTTCCATGATTATCTCTTATCCGGCGTCCTCGCCACGGAAGTGTATGCAATCCGTCTTGCGGTGATGGTGTCCGCGCTGCCGGTGTTCCTGCTGGCTGGGCTGGTGGCCGTGGTGGACGGGTTGGGGCAGCGGGATCTGCGCCGCTTCGGCGGTGGGCGCGAGCGTGGGCAGGTCTACCACTTGGCGAGGGGTTTGGTGTTCCCCGCTTTCACGCTGCCGTGGATTCTGTATCTGTCTTGGCCGACCACCGTGCATCCCAACCATTTCATCCTGCCGTTCGCCTTGGTGTTCGGCTATGCACTATGGATCGCAGCCTCTAGCTTCAAGAAATACCTCTGAAATTCTTGCCTTAAAAAACCCTTGCAAAGCCTTGCCAGGGTTTTCGGTGGAGGCAGGCTCCCCCGATCCGTCATGCTATGGCCGTACCCACCACACGAAACACTCCCTGATTTATGTTGGCGAAACTCTTTTGCTTGGCGCTTCTTTTGTCCGCGACGCCAGCCTTTGCGGATGGCGACGGCGAGCGGGCGGCCTTGGCCCGGCTGGTCGGCGAGATCGACCAATTGGCCCCGCTTTTAAGCGAGGCCGAAGCCAAGGCCGATTCAAAGGATCGGGTCAGGTTTGGCTATGCCTGGCTGCGCGAAGACCTTGAAAAGGTCAAGGCAGGCATCCGTAGCCATCTGGATCGGCCCCGGACGGAACCGCAAGCGGTCGAGCCGCTGCGCGGCGAGTACCGCTAAATGGGTTCCGCCGTGTCCGCCGGTTTCCAAGCCGGGGCCGGGGTTGACCCGGCCAGCTTGAAGCTGGCCTTGGCCTCGTTCGTGGCCGTGGCGATGGTCACCTGGGTGGCGTGGATATCCATGGGGCTTTACCAAAGCTGGCGGGATGGAAGCGTCGATGGCTTGGCGTTGCAGTCCGGCATCGTCCGGGCCACCGTGCTGGCGATGCTGCTGCTGGTGTTCGTGCGGTGAAAGGTTCGTGTTTGATCCTTGGTCGGCGGGTTTTCCGCCGGGACAGGAAAGGTTGATTTTTTGTGTCTCCCATCATCAGGAAAAAAGCTATGAAAACGAAATTTGACTGCCGGTTGTTGCTGCTTGCGCTGTTGTTTACCCCGGATCTGTGGGCGGCGCTGCCCACGCCGACGATGCCCAGCACGGCACCGGGTGCCGACGACTGGCTGTCCATCATCAAAGGCTACATCAAGGACGGCGGCGTCATCGTCGGCCTGTTCCTCAGCGTGTCCGGTTTCCTATGGCTGGGCTGGAATGCGCTGTCCGACCTCAACGAGGTGCGCACGGGCAAGAAGGAATGGGGCGCGGCCGGCTTGGGCAATGTCGCCGGAGCCGCGATCTTCCTGTGGGTCTCCTACATGCTCAACAAGGCGGCTGGGGTCATCTGATGGACGCCTTGCTGGGCGAGCGGCTTAACAACGAGCCGGTGGTGTTCCGGGGCTACACCGACTCCGAGCTGTTGCTGGCCATTACGGTGTCCGCCGGGGTTTGGTTCCCTGCGGCGCTGGTGGTGGGCTTCTTCGCGGGCAGTGTCAGCATGGCTTTAGGCTTTGCGATGCTGGCTGTGATCGGCTCGATAGTCGGCGGCGCGTCCCTGTACCAGAAATGGAAGCGGGGCCGCCCCGATTATTACCTCCAGCAGCGGGTGCGGATCTGGTTGGCCGACGCGGATTTTGTCAAAACCCGCCTGATCCGCCACCACGGCGTCATGAGTCTGGGACGCGGCCTCGCCTAATGCATTACCGCAGCGAAAACGAAAACCTCCGCAGTCACATCAAGACCCTGCGGATTGTCGCGCTGGCGGAGTTGCTGCTGATCGCCGCGCTTTGGCATGGCTGGGAATCGGCGCGGGGCGGGTTACGTATACACATCCCGCCAGACCTGCGCTCGGGAGCCATCGTCAAGGCCGACGACCCGCAGCCGGAGAACGTCTACGCCTTCGCCCGCACCATCTTCCAGTCGATCCACTACTGGCCGCAGGACGGGCAGGCCGACTACGGCAAGAACCTGTTCGCCGCTTCCTATTACCTGACCCCGGATTTCCTAGCGGAGCTGACCACCGACATGGAGGTGCGGGGCAGGAACGGCGAGCTGGCCGGGCGGGTGCGCTCCATCCAGGAGATGCTCGGCCACGGCTACCAGGAAAGCCGGGTGAAACCGCTGGGCAACGGCACCTGGGCTGTCACCTTGGATTTCCAGGTTTACGAGTATGTGCGCGGTGTGCCGGTCAAGACCGTGGCGGTGTCCTACCCGCTGCGGGTGGTGCGTCGCGACAGCGACCCGACCCAAAACCCGTGGGGCCTGGCCTTGGACGGCTACCAGGGCGACGGCCCGCGACGCCTCGAAACGGCGGAATCCCCAGTCCCTTCCAATTCGCAGCCAAAATGATGAAAGCCTTTTTGCCAAGCGTGTTTTTGTTGGCGGGCCTGGCGGCGCAAGCCGCCCCGCCCGCCCTGCCGCCGCTGCCCGATCCGATGGCCCCAAATAAACGAGTGCTGCCTGCGGGCGAGCCGCCAGAACGGCTGGTGTGGGCCAAAATTCCTTTGTCGGTCACGTTGCCGGTCGGACGCGAGCGCCTGGTCGGCTTCCCTGTACCGATCCGTGTCGGCCTGCCGCCCGAACTGGGCGGCGATGTGCTGCGCACCCAAATCGTCGATGGAACCATCTACTGGGTAGCCACCCAGGAATTCCCGGCCAAGCGCATCGAAGTGCAGACTACAGGTTCGGGCAACATCTATCTGCTGGATTTGTCGGCTTCCAAATCGGCGACCGTTTCCGCGCCGGTCGAAATCAGCATCCCCGAAGCCAAGCCGGAAGCGGCGTTGCCTGCGAAGCCGGGCGTTCCATCGGCCCAAGCCGCTCCATCCACTCAGCCCCCGCCGCCAAAGGAACAGGACTATGTGACCCTGACCCGGATGGCCTCGCAACATCTGTATGCGCCGAAGCGCCTGCACCGGGTGCCGGAGGGAGTGCATCAGGCAGGTGTTTCCAAGACCGCCACTGACCGACTATTGCGGGGCGGCGTGGCCGAGGCCACGCCGGTCGGTGCTTGGCGCTCCGGTTCGCTGTACGTGACCGCCGTCAAATTGCGCAATCTCACCGATGGCGAACTGGTGCTTGATCCACGCCGCTTGCGCGGCCACTGGATAACTTGCGCCTTCCAGCATGGGAAGCTTTTTCCGCAAGGCGACCTGCGCGACACCACCGCCGCCTACCTGATTTCGGCGAAGCCCTACGAGGAGGCCTTGGATGGGGGGTAAGGGCAACAAGCTGCTGCCGATCCTGGCGTTGGCGGCGCTCGCGCTGTTGGTGTTCGTGTTGGGCCGTCCCGGCAAGGAGCAGGCGCAAGCGCCCCAGCCGCCCCGCCGCGCACCGGCTCCCGACGCGGACTCGGCGGCGGACACGGTGCGTTCGCTGACGGCCAAGCTGCAACAAATCCAAGCCGAGACCGAGGGTCTGCGCCAGGAAAACCAGAAGCTACTCCAACAAGGGCCGGAGTTCACCAACAAGCTGAAGGCCGAGGTTGCGGAGGAACTCAAACGGCAGCGCAACGGCGAAAACCAGGAATTGGCCAAGCGCGTGGACGATCTGGCGAAGCGATCCACCGGCGTTGTTCCGTCACAACCCTCGCTGGCCAACTCAACGGCATCCCTGCCAGGCAACTTGAATGGCCTCTCGCTGGGCCAGTCTGGCGACCTGGCGCGGGATCTGGGGCGCGTGGTTCCGGGTGCCGGTGGGTCGTCTGGCGGCATGGTCTGGATTCAACCGCTGGATCACGACCCGACCGCCCCGACAGGCGCGGTGCCGTCCGCCAATCCCGCCAGCCTCTTGCATGAGGGCGGCGCATTGGAGCCGCCAAAGGCCCGCCCGCCGGAACCGGCCTACACCGTCCCCCGCAACGCCACGCTGGTCGGTTCCACCGCGATGACCGCGCTGATCGGGCGCGTTCCGGTGAAAGGGCAGGTGGAAGACCCGTTTCCGTTCAAGGTGCTGGTCGGGCGCGACAACCTGGCCGCGAACGGGCTGGAGATCCCCGACGTGAACGGCATGGTGTTCTCAGGCACCGCGTTCGGCGACTGGACGCTGGGCTGTGTGCGCGGCACGGTGAAGAGCGTCACCTTCTTGTTCGACGACGGCACGATACGCACGGTGTCCGCCGACAACCAGTCAGGCGGCAATGTCGGCGCGGGCATCGGAGCGGTTTCAGGAAACGCAGGCGCAGGCACAAGCTCGGGTGCGACCTCGGGCGGCGTGGCGGGCCGGGGCCTGGGCTGGATCTCCGACCGGCGCGGCATTCCTTGCGTCACCGGTTCGCGGATCAGCAACGCCGTCGATTACCTCTCGGGCCGGATGCTGGCTAGGGGCATTGAGACGGCAGGCCAAGCCTTTGCCCGCGCCCAGACGACGGTGAACACCACGCCACTCGGCGGTTATACCTCCGCCGTCACCGGCAATGTCATGAACTACGCGCTTGGCCAGACGGCGGCGGGCGGCGCGGACGAGCTGGCGAAATGGATTGCCGACCGGCAATCGCAAATGTTCGACGTGGTGTACGTGGACACCGGTGCCGAAGTCGCCGTCCACATCGACCACGAAATCACCATCGACTATGAACCCAACGGCAGAAAACTCTACCATGCGCGCGCGACCACTGTTTCTACTCACTCTGGCGGCCTGGATTAGCCTTTCAGGCTGTTCCGCCATGCACGACAAAGAAGACCTGTTGCCGCAGGACGGCCCGACCATGCTGGAGATTTACCGCTCCCACATGGGGCAAGCCCGTCGGCAGGAAAACCGGCAACCATCCGTCGGCCCGAACGGCGCGACCAATGGGCCTGGGTTGGAAGGCTACACCCGGCAGGCCCACGACGAAATCGACACGCAGTTCAAACGGCTGCCGAACCCGGATCTGGTGATGTACGTCTTCCCACATCTGGCCGCCGATTCCGGCTACCCGGTGCCGGGCTATTCCACCGTCCTGCCGATGTACGATCATGTGGAATACGCGCTGCCCGGCGAGGCGGAGGGATGGCAGTGATGCTGGGCTTCCCTGTGTTTTGGCGGCGAGGCCTGGTCCAGGATGCTCCCTCCGGTAGCCAGCGCGTACACAATCCGCAGTCTCGGCACGGCTACGGCCCCAAGGGGGAAATCAATCCGCCCGGCGTGGAGCGTGTCCGGGCGATGTACCACCGCGAGCCGTCGTTTACCAACCTGCTGCCCTGGCTGGATTACGATCCGCAGTCAGAAGCCTTCCTGCTATCCGACGGCAGGGGGGTTGGGGCGTTGTTCGAGATCCAGCCTGCCGGTTGCGAGGCCCGGCCCATGGAATGGCTGGAGAATTTCCGCGACAAGCTGCAAATCGCCTTGAGCGCCTTGCCTGAGTCCGACCCGCCTTGGGTCGTGCAGTTCTACGTCCAAGACGAACCACGCCTGGAATCGCTGGTGGAGGGCATTGCCGCTTATGTCTGCGAAACGGCCAAGGGCAGCCACTTCAGCGAAGCTTGGCTGACGGTGTTGCGCGGCCATCTGGCTGACATTTGCCGCCCCGACGGTTTGTTTATCGATAAATTGATTACCGGCGCGCCGTGGCGCGGCCGGCGCAGGCACATCCGCGCCACGCTATCGCGCAGCCCATCGGGTGAAACCCAGGCCTGGGCGCTGACGCCGGAACAGGCGTTGAACGACGTGGCGGCGCGGTTCACCACGGCGCTGACGGCGGCGGGCATCGGCGTCCGCCGTTGCGGGGGCCGGGAGTTGTATGACTGGCTGTTCCGCTGGCTGAATCCGCATCCGCCGACTGCCGAAGGGGATGCCGACACGCTGTTGAAGGCCGCGCCTTATCCCGGCGACGGGCCGGAGCGGGCGTTCGGCTACGATTTCAGCGAGATGCTGATGCTGGGCCTGCCGGTCGCCGACCAAGATCGGGGCATTTGGTGGTTCGACAACATTCCGCACCGCCTCGTCACCGTGCAGGGGCTGGCGCAGGCTCCGCTGCTCGGACAGCTCGCTTTGGAGCGGCTGATCGGCGACCATAAATTCGCCGTGCTGGATCGGATGCCAGAGCATACCGTCATGGTGATGACCCTCACCGTCCAGCCGCAGGACGGGGTGCGCAACCATCTGACCAAGATCGAACGCGCCAGCTTCGGCGATTATGCCGAGTCCATCCTCGCCGCCGAGGACGCCAAAACCGCGCAGATGGAAATAGCCCGTGGCAACAAGCTGTTCCCGGTGACGACGGCGCTCTATGTGCGCAGCGCCGCGATGGGAAGCCTAGACGCCAACGAGGCCGACTTGAATGCCCGTGTTCATCACGTCCATTCACTGCTGTTGTCCAACAACATCCGCCCAATCCTGGAAAGGGATGATTTGGTGCCGCTGGATGCCTACATCCGTAATTTGCCCCTGGCCTACGATCCCGGCTTTGACCGCCAGGAGACGCGCCGATCACGCTTCGTGTTCACCCGCCACATCGCCAACTTGTTGCCGCTGTACGGGCGTTCCACCGGCACCGGCAAGCCGGGGATGCTGTTCTTCAACCGGGGCGGCGAGCCAGTCTTGTTCGACCCCATCGCCGACCGCAAATCCAACGCGCACATGCTAATTTTGGGGCCGACAGGCTCGGGCAAGTCGGCGCTGTTGGTCTACGACCTATTGATGATGATGGCGATCCACCGCCCCCGCGTGTTCATCATCGAGGCGGGCGGCTCGTTCTCTTTGCTCGGCCAGTATTTCGCGTCTTTGGGGCTGATCGTGAACCAAGCCACCATGCGCCCCGGCGAGGATGTCAGCCTGCCGCCGTTTGCCGATGCGTTGAAGCTCGCCAATCCCAAGCGCCTCGGCGAAAGCGGGGTGGAAGCCGGGTTGGACAGGGTTGGCGAGGATCAGGAAGGTGATGGCGAGGGCGACGAAACGCGGGATCTGCTCGGCGAGATGGAAATCTCCGCCCGGTTGATGATCACCGGCGGCGATCCGCATGAGGATGCCCGGCTTACTCGCGCCGACCGGTGGTTGATCCAGCAAGCCATCCTCAGCGCGGTGGAACAGGTCAGGGCGGCAGGCCGTGCGCAGGTGTTGACCGAGGATGTCGCCGCCGCGTTGCGGGCGATGGCCGGAGAACGTCCAAGGGCTAAGGATATGGCCGATGCGCTGGGGCATTTCTGCACGCCGGGCAGCTTGGCCGCGCATTTCTTCAACCGACCCGGCAAGCTGTGGCCGGACGCCGATGTGACCATTTTCGAAATGGGCGTCCTTGCCAAGGATGGCTACGAAGACAAGCTGGCGGTGGCCTATGTCAGCCTGATGAACCACATCCATGCGCTGGTGGAGCGTTGTCAGTACGAGGGCAGGCCGACGATAGTCTTGACCGACGAAGGCCATCTCATCACCACCAACCCCCTGCTGGCCCCTTATGTCGTCAAGATCACCAAGATGTGGCGCAAGTATGGGGCTTGGCTGTGGCTGGCGACCCAGAACATGCAGGACTTCCCCGACTCCGCCAAGCGCATGTTGAACATGATGGAGTGGTGGAAGTGCATGTCCATGCCGCCGGAGGAAGCCGAGCAAATCGCACGATTCCGCGACTTGAGCGAGGAGGAGCGGGCATTGCTGCTGGCGGCGGGAAAGGAGCCGGGCAAGTACACCGAAGGCGTGATCCTCAGCCCCGGCATGAAGGCGCTGTTCCGCAGCGTCCCGCCGGCCCTCGCCTTGGCCCTGGCCATGACCGAGCAGCACGAGAAGGCCGAACGCGCCGCCATCATGAGGGAACGCGGCTGCTCGGAACTGGACGCCGCCTTGGTTGTCGCCGAGCGGATCGCCGAAGGGAGGCGGAACCATGGTTAAACCCGGCCGCATAAACTCACCCCTTACCCAAGGCCGCTCAATGGCGCGAGTCGTTGGCGGTTTCCTATCGTTCCTGCTGGCCTTGTCGGTCCCGCAGGCCTTCGCGTTGGAATCCGTCGAAGTCTTCACCGACTCGGTGCCGTTTCCCGTCACCACAGCAAATCCGGGCGTGACAGTGGAAGTCCACGACCTTTCCGCCCAGCAAAAATTCTTGGACGAACTCGGCCAAGGCCTGCCCGGCAACAACCCCGCCCTAGCCAAGGAGATGGCCGTAGGCCGACTGGATGCCCCCGGCTTTCGGCAGCGCCTGGCCGATGCCACGGCGGGGGCCATGCTCGCCAATCGCTACGGGATCGCCAAGATACCGGCCATCGTGTTTGACCGGGGCGCGGCGGTGGCCTACGGGCTGACGGATGTGAACCAGGCTATCCAACTGTATCAGCGTTGGAAGGAAACTAAATGAACCTAAACCTGAATTCTCGCCCGCGCCTGAGCCTCAAAACTTGGGTGTTGGCCCTCGTGTTGTCGATCATCGTCCCAATGGCGCAAGCCCTCGAAGCGCTCAACACTGGAACCCTAGTGTCCGGCTCGGTCAGCGCACTGCCTTCCTGCCTGCGCTTTCGTGTCGTGGGGGTGTGCATCTGGCTGGTATGCGCCGGGCCGTTCTGCAAGCTGAAGACTTCCATCAAATACGGCCACCGTAACCCGGATTTAGTGGTCAGCGTGACCAACGGCCTAGGGAAGAATCCCTGGACGGAGGCCAACGCGCTGTATTCCGCGCTGGACGCGGGAGGTGCTTCTTCAATGGTGTCGTCGATGGGCGGCTCCATGCTCGGCGGCATCGGCGCGATTGAGGCGGGCACTTCCGGCGCGCCCGACCAGAACAACGGTTCGGGCCGCAAGACCAACCTGAGTTTCCGCGAATCGCAGGCCATCGGCCATCCCCTGGCCGGGGAGATCTATTGCCCTTCGGCGGCGAGCTATTTGAACGCCTACTACCTCTCCGGGCTGGATGCCATCGGCTGGCGTTGGCAGTTGCCGGAGGTGGCCTATCCCCAATCGACCATCCCAGGCCTGCGCGAGATCGGCCACTGGCCCTTGAACACCTGGGGTTCGGTCTATCCCCGCTCCGGCTGGATCACCCAAAGCGACGAACCCAAGGCGGCGGCGGTGGCCGCGCAGCGGGTTGGCGACATCGTGACGCGCGGGTCGGAACCGCACATCTACCAAGAACTCGAAAGCGGCGGGATGTTCGAGGCCGACGAAAAGCTGGTGTGGCGGCCCCAGTCACTGGAGGAGGGCAATGACAAGACCGGCGACTGGCAGATGATGACGCCTGCCATGAGCGCGGAGTGCGAAGCCTTCGGGGCCAACGACACCGTGTCCGTCGGTGGCTGGGCCGGGGGTAAGCTTGCCTCGGGCGGCGATTACGCCTGGACGTTGTGGCGGCCTTATTCCTGCTGCCAGATCAAGGGCATCTTCCTCGGCTATGTCGATGTGCTGCCCTACCCATGAAGGATGCAAACGTGTTGATGAATTCTCACCCTTTTAGGCACATGGCCGCGTTGGCCTTGGTCTTCACACTCGGCCTCCCGACCCCAGCCTTTGCCCTGACTAGCGGCACCTTCAGCGACAGCCGGTGGTATTACAAGATCGGCGGCGCGGACGCAGTGATGGCCCCGCTCAATGCCCATGTTAGCAGCGCCACTATCGGCGGCTCCGTGAACCTTGGGCTGGGCTTCAATTGCAGCAGCTTCAATCCCGTCTTGGGGCTGGCCAACACCCTGAACAACGCGGCCAACAACATCCAAAGCGTCTTGGTGAACGCCGCCAGCAGCGCGATAGCCAGCGCACCGGCCTTGATCCTGCAACGCGCCTCGCCGGGGCTGTATGAGCTTTACCAGCAACTGCTGTCCTATGCCAACGCCTCGGTCTCGCTGGCCACCAAGAGCTGCGAGCAGATGCAGTCCGACATCGCCCACGGCGCGAACCCCTACGACCACTGGCTGACCCTTTCCAAGTCCTACACCTGGCGCGACCAGATGGGCCAGTCGCAAAGCGGCAGCAGCAGTGTCGATATCGTCCAGGCGTTGGGCATTACCGACAACAAAGGCGGCGACGGCGGGGTGCCTTGGGTGGGCGGGCAAAACGCGGGCGGCAAGGATCAGCCGCCGATCCTGATCGTCTCGGATGTGGTCAAGGCAGGCTACAACATCGAGCAGGGGAACGATCCCACCAGCGGCGACGCGGGCCAGGCCGACACCCGCGTGGGGCAGGTCTGGAAAACCCCCGCCGATGCGGTCGATTATGCCAAGGCCGTGCTGGGGGATGTGAAGATCGAAACCAGGAACAACGCCGACCGCCAGGCCGTGCCGGGCCACGGCCTAGGGCCGAAGATCGAAAAGGACCGGCAGGATGCAGCGACAGCGATTGCCAAGCTGGTGGACGGCAGCGCCGCGCCGACCGCCGACGACCTCGCCAAGGTGTCGGCCCCCGGCACCCAGTTGAACCGGGACGTGATCGAGACGATCCGCCGCCTCCAACCCCAGGAGCGCTCCGTCGTGATCGGCAAGCTGGCCGCCGAGCAGGCCACCGCTGCCAATGTGGAGCGGGCGATGATGTTGCGCCGGTTGCTGCTGACCGGCTATCAGGAACCCCATGTCTTCGCCTCCGCTGCCGGCACGGAGATCCAGCGCATGGTGGCGATCATCGACCGGGAGATTGACCAAGTGCTTTACGAAACCCGCGTCCGCAAGGAACTGTTCGCCAACACCGCCGGGGCGGTGCTGGAGATGGGCGGCAGGATCGACGAACGGGGCGGCGCGGTGCCGGGGCAACGCCCGAACGATACCCGCCCGGTGGAAAACGGCGCGGCTCCCAAGTGACCAGAATGGCCAACCGAAAAGGCATCGCATGAAATCCAGATCTCCAAACACAACCAAGAAGACCGGATTGTCCTGGTTTCTGGCTTTGAATGGCCTGTTCCTGCTATTGGCGGCTTTGACAGGGTTATTGTTGGCTCGGCAGATGGGGCAGGGCGGGTTGGATGCGGTCGATGCCAATCTGCGGGCAGCTTCCCCTTGGTTCCTGGGGCTAAGAATCACCCTCATGGCCGCCGCCGTGGGCTTCTGGCCGCAGGGGGTTGCCCTCCTAGCTCGGCGTCAGGGCTGGCCGGAGCGGCGGACAGCCTTCATGCTCGGCCTGCGCTGGCGGGTGGCGCTTTGGCTGGCCGTCTTGGAACTCGTCCTGGTTCAAAACGGTTACGCCGTCTTCATGCGGCTATTGGCCGGTTAACACCCCTAAGCGGAGAATCAAAGATGGAAGTCGGTTCGGCGATTGATCTCTACACCACCCTGCTGGGCTGGATACTCTACGACAAGCTGTGGGCCACGCTGGCCGAGACCGGGGTGGCTTACCTGCCGTTCCTCGCCCTCATCGTGCGCAATTTCGCCACGGCCTGGGAGAAAAACGGCATGGAGGGCGCGGCGGCGTCGATACGCGGCATGGAAGTCCAATTGGCGGCGATGCTGACCGTGGCGGCGCTGGCGGGGTCGCCGGTGGTCAGCCTGCAATCCGCCGACCTGACCTATACTGCCCCCTGCGGCGGGGCGATGGTCAACGGCGGAAACTCCGGCACCGGCTATGACAACACGTTCCAACTCGGCAACAACCAGGCGACGGTGCCGGTGTGGTGGCGGGCGGTGATGGCGGTCAGCGCGGGCTTCGCCAATGCCGCCGTGGCTTCGACCCCTTGCCAGGGCGACCTGCGGCGGCTGAATTACCGCATGGACAACACCGTCATCAAGGATCTCGACCTCAAGGCGCAACTCGACGACTTCTACCAAGATTGCTTTCTCCGGGCGCGTAGCCAGTTTATCAGCCTCGGCCAGCCCCTTCCCGCCAATTACCGGCCCGACGACATCGACTGGCCGGGGTCGCAGTACTTCCAAGACACGGACGGGTATTACAACAACGCCAACATCAACCTGGCGATGCGGGCGCACCGGGAAATCCCCAATTTCCCTTTCGACCCGGCGCGGGACGCGGAATACGGCGGCAACTCCCCCTCTGGCTGGGGCAAGCCCACCTGCTACGAATGGTGGGCCAGCGAAACCGCAGGGCTTCGGCGGCGACTGGCGCAGCAAATCGACTCGGGACTTCTGAATGGAATCGTGACGACCGTCACGGCCAGGGTGAATGGCGCAACGGTGCAAACGGTTCAAGACGATCTGATCCGCAGGCTGTATGTTCAGGATATGAAAGGCAGCTTGAATGTCCAGTCTCACGATGAGAACTCATCATCGGTTGTGAGGGCGTTGGCGGATTTTGGCCTGATGAAGCAAGGCGTGGAAACCAGCGCGACCGTTTATGCCCTCAAGCAAGCCGCACCGGTCGGACAGGCGCTGATTCTGATGACAATCTACTTCTGCCTGCCGTTTTTCCTGGTGTTTTCGTCCTTTTCCATCCAAGCGGTCATGCTGGCCTCGCTGGGTATTTTCGCGATACGGTTCCTGACGGCTCTGTGGGGGTTGGCCACCTGGCTTGATACGTCGATGATCGAGGCGCTAGGCATCGAATGGTGGCGGTTCTTGACTTCCTTCGACCCATCCATCTCGATCATTGTCGTCAATACCGTGTCGGGGCTCCTGTACATCGGCATGCCCATGGTCTGGTTCACCGTGATCGGCTGGGCCGGACATACCCTGGCCTCCGTGGGGCTGGTCGCTTCGGTCAACGACCCGATTGGCAAGGGGGCCGCCGGGTCGGTTTCCGGCGTGGGCAGGACACTGGGCCGGGCCGTCTCGGGGTTTGCGGCTACCAAGAAAGACAGAACCCCCTCGAAGCCCACGCCTGGGCCAGCCAAAACCCCTTAACCACAACTAGATTGACCATTACTTGTAGGTATAAAACGGCAAATCACCCCGTTGCAGCCAGTCGTCAAATAATACATAATAAATCCACATTTTTTCTCGCTTACGATGGGGGTTTTTATGGCTCACACAACAGTGGCTTGTGAATGCGGTGCCGAGGTAACTCCGGGGCTGTTACATTATGAGGATGGTTTTCTAAGGCACAGACTTACCGAACATATCTGCCCTGTGTGCGGTGTGGTCATGTACACCACAGGCGGAGGGTTTCGGGAATTTGTAAAGCCTTTGTTTTCTAGGTTGGTTCCAGCCCTGCTTTTCCTTTACGCCTATTTTTGTGCCAAAACAGGAAATTTGGGTAATGCGTTGGTTTTAGGCGGAATTGCATCCATCATTGTGTATTACAATTTTCCTGTATTTGCCCGTAAATCAGCCCGCATTGGTGTAACTGCCGCGCTTCCTCTCTTCTTTCTTTGGATCGCGGTCGGCGTTCCAAGTGTAGGAGGGGAGTGGTGGGTTGCTTTGCTTTTCTTTGTGCTTGCGGTAGTGATTTTGTTTTTTAGCCATCGAAAGCTTGTCCATCAATTGGCCCGACGCTTCCCCCTGATACTTCGTGGCAATAAAAGGCAAAACGCCTAATCCAAAATAACAGATATCCGCTCACATGCTCGAAAATCCGTGCAATCCGGGACGGGATAGCCGCGTGGTTTTTAGGGAAAGGCATTCCCGTCAAGCAGGTCTAATTACTATATCTCTTCCTTGGACGGGCTTGGTTACCTATACAAGCGGAATTCAACCTTTTGCATAGCCTGCTTGAGCAGGTTGATACCCTTTTGTTAAAACTTGTGTAAATACCTAGCTAAGTATCCAATCCAACAACGGATTGAAATTATCCAGAAAATGAAGCAACAATGAGAACGGGTGAGATATTATGATCCCGTCGATGGTGAGTATGCTTGGCAACGAGTCCCCATCAAGGGTGATGGTACGGTCATCCATCAGGCCACAGAAGCCGTTCAGGAATCCAGCCGCGATCCAGCCATACTTGTGGATCACAGTCTTTCCCACGGCGCATTGCGATGATTCCGCATCGGGGCCGTGCCCGGCCCGCCCCGGATGTTCCATAATGCCATGCCGTCAGGCGCTTCCCTTCTTGGGCATGTGTCATTCCCCGACTGTTTCCCCTTACAGTGACCGAACCCCAGCCCATCATACAATTCGACCAGGTTGACGTGTCCGTCGGCGGCAAGGCGATCTTGGCCAGTCTCAGCTTCACACTGGGCGAGGGCGACAAGGCGGTATTCCGGGGCATGTCCGGCTCGGGCAAAAGCACGGTGCTAAAGGCCTTGCTCGGGGTTTGCCCTTTAACCGGCGGGGCCATCTATTTCCAAGGGAAGCCGCTGGACAAGATGGTCGTCGGCGAGATCCGGCGTTGCGCCGCCTATATCGGCCAAGAGCCGGTGCTGGGGGCCGAAACCGTCCGCGACGCCTTGCTGCTGCCGTTCCAATTCAAAGCCCACCGGGGGGCGAAGCCTTCCGAGTCCCGGCTCGTCGAAGCCTTGCGCGGCCTCCATCTGCCCGAAGCGATATTGAACCAAGACTGCGCCCGCGTCTCGGGCGGGGAAAAGCAGCACATCGCCCTGGCCCGTGCCCTGCTGCTGGGCAAGAGCCTGTACCTGTTGGACGAGGTGACCAGCGCCTTGGACGCGGAAAGCAAGCGGGCCGTGTTCGACATGTTGGCCGACCCCCGGCTGACGGTGCTGTCGGTGGCCCACGACCCGGCTTGGATCGCCCGTTGCGGGCGGGTGTTTGATTTGGAGGACGGGCGCTTGGTCCAGGAGGAGCCCCATGGAAACGCTTGACATCGGCCTGCCGCAGATGGCGGTGCTGTTCGGGGTCGTCCTGCTGCCTTGGCTGCTGCTGGGCCTATTGGGCCAGCCCTTTCAAAGTGACTACGCCTTGTTCGCAAGCAGTTGATATGTGGAGACATGCGGCTGCTTCGGGTCGTATGGGGCCTTGCTGGTCGGCTTCTTTGGGCCGCGCGGGTGCTTTTTGAGGGTGCGCAGCGGGACGTTGCGGGCGGTCTCGCGCAGCCAGACGGCGAACTCGGCGGGGGTCTGGGCGGCGATGAAACCCCAGTCGCAGGCCGGGACGAGGCGCAGCAGGGCGAGGAATGTCGCGGCGATCTCGGCGGCGATGTAATACCCGGATATTCCCTCGCTGACGGGGGTTTCGTGGGCGGCGTCCAGTGCGGCTATCATCACCGAGAAAATATTGTAGGCGACCAGGGCGAGGGCGAAGCCGAACAACGCGGCCTTGGGGTATGCCAGGGTTTCAATCTCGGAGTTGTAATACTTTTCGACTTTTTGGAAGGAGATTTCGATATCCCAGCGCTTGCGGTATAGCCAGGCGGCCTTGTCGGCGCTGACATCGGCGGGCAGGTCGGTGATCAGGTGGAGCACCGTGTCGCCGTCGCGGGTAGGATTCTCCAGCTCCACGCGGACGCGCCGGTATCCCCGCCCGCCGACCTCGACCGACTGCTCGGAAACCCACCGCCCGCCGCTCTCGGAAACCTGGGAAAAAGGGGTTTTCTCGGCGAATGGCAGGTTTCCGTGCTGGCGCACGAGCGTGTGCGCGCCATTCTCCGCCAGGGCGGCGAGAAACCCCAATGTGCAGAAGTTCCGGTCGTCGATCCAAAGCTCACCAGGCCGCGCCGCCCGGGCGACTTCGCCGAGCAGGCGGCGCTCCTGGGCCTCGCCGTCCTCGCACGGGAACACGTCGAGCATGAGGTTCCTCTCCGGGTCGAAAACCACCAGCGACTTGCCCGGCAGCGGTGCGCCCGCCACGCCCTTGTGCACCGCCAGGCGCTTTTGGCTGGCCGCCAGGCAGTTGCCGTCGAGGATTCTGATGGAGTATCCGGGCAGCCACTGGCCGGGTTTTCCACGCAGCGTGTCGAGTATCGCTGACAGATCCTGAGCGGTTTCACGCAGCAGCGCCCGGGACACCGCCAACTCCACGCCCTTGAGTTTCTCGTAGAGCGCGGAAACGGTGAACGCGGGCGAGGTTTGGCTTTTCTGGTGGGCGGCGTTGACCGAGGGGTGGACTTTCAGCACCCCCCCCCATCACCAGCGCGCACAGGGCGGAGAAGGTGATTTCACGGGAGTATTGGGTTTCCGCGTGCTCGCCAAACAGCGCGTCGAGCCGATCCGCCGAAAAGCAGCGCTCCAAGACGCCCATTAGCAGGCAGGGCAGCGGGGTTTGTTGGCGGAATAACTCTAGCATCTTGGCCTCTCAGAAACTTCGCTGGAAGTTATGTATTGTTACAGGGTAGATACCATTTTGAAAGGGCTGGCCTATTGGGCTTAAGGTTAAGCCGGGACATCGGCGTCAGCCTCCTGCGCATGACGCTGCAACTGGGCCTGATCGGGGTCTACCTGAAGACCCTGTTCACCCTCAACGATCCCTGGCTGAACGGTTTGTGAATCTTGGTGATGCTGGTGGTCGCCGACTTGACCATCCTGCGCCGGGCCGGGCTGCGGCGGCAGCGGTTCTTCCTGGCGACTTTCACAGCAGTGGCGGCCAGTGTGCTGTTCTCGGTCGCCTATCTGCTGCTGTTGGTGATCCGTCCGCCGTTGCTGTATGACGCACACTACCTGGTGCCGTTGATCGGCATGATCCTCGGCAATTGCCTGCAAGGCAGCGTGATCGCACTGGAGCGTTTCTATACGGCACTGCGCAAGAACGAAAACGAGTACCTCACCTACCTGCTGCTCGGCGCGACCCGCTGGGAGGCGGTGCGGCCCTATTTCCGCGAGGCAGTGAAGGCTGCGGTCAACCCGGCCCTGGCCGGGATGGCCACGATGGGGCTGGTGTTCCTGCCCGGCATGATGACCGGCCAGATCCTCGGCGGCGGCGAGCCCTGGACGGCGGTGAAATACCAGATCGCCATCATGCTGTGCATCTTCGCCAGCACGGCCTTGGCCAGCATCCTCAACCTGAAGCTCAGTCTGGACATCGCCTTCGACGAGTTCGACGTGCTGAGGGAAGATGTGGCCGGGAAACGCTGATGCAAATTTCGGCCAATGTCCGCCAGCCATAATGACCGAGGCATGCCAGGGATTCCGGCAATTTCCGCCACGCACCAGCTTCTGGAAAACGACGAACTGGCGCAAGCGACCCAAAACAGACATCTGACATTCCTCATCGAATGACCGTTCAATACCGTAAAACAGACAGATTGCGTCAACCACAAATCAGAAAGGCTACCTAATGACCGTGTGTCCACAAAAGGGTTGCAAGATCAGATGGCTGTGTTCAAGAAATAGTGGGCAATGCGGCGCTGCAACATCGCCTCCAGCCGGTACTCATCAAGGCCTCTCACCTCCTGATAAATATCGGGCACCATCATTGTAAAAACCTTCACCAACTGCGGGTCGAAGTGACTGCCGCTGTCCCGTTCAAGCATGGCGATGGTATCGGTCACCTTCCACGATTCCTTGTAGGGACGCTTGGAGGTCAGGGCATCGAACACATCCGCAATGGCGAATATCCGCGCATTCAAGGGAATCGCTTCACCCTTGAGTCCCTGCGGGTAGCCGCTGCCGTCGTATTTTTCATGGTGAAACTCCACCACATCCCGCGCACCGCCGAGCCAACTCGACTTGCTCAGAATATCGACGCCCAGCGAGACGTGGGTTTTCATGACATCGAACTCTTCCGGTGTCAGCTTGCCCGGTTTGAGCAGGATCGGGTCGCGGATGCCTATCTTGCCGACATCGTGCAAAAAGGCACCGGCGATCAGGTCGTGGAGATTGTCACGGGAAATCCCGATCATTTCTCCAAGCCGTAGCGCATAATAGGTCACTCGGTAGTTGTGACTGTTGGTGTCGGAGTCGCGCTCGGCGATGGCACAGCCGAGCACGTTCATCAGCTCCAGGTTACCCTTCAGCAAATCGCCAGACAGTTTGATGAGTCCCCGATTGAGCGTCAAGATGATCGGGTACATCAGGAGGGTGGTAAACGTGATGCCGAGGGTGACAAACAGCAGCATGCGAAGCAGGTTGTCCTTGATCGAGCCTAAGGTCTCTTGATCGACCTGATAGATACCCTCGAAATAACCGGTCAGCGAATCCTGGGTGCCTTTCAGCGGAACCAGGATGACCAGCAGCAATTCGCCACGTATGAGGTGGAACTCGTGGGAAAACTCACCTTTCTGTGGAAATCGGTGGCGATAGCGATCAACGCCATGCTCGGCGACCTCCTGTCCCTGCCGAATGAGTTCAAGCCTGAGTTGTTTGTTGCGGTCATACAGCTCGATGACAAGGAAATGTTGGTTAACCAGTTGCCGCGCCATCCCCATTAAATGTTGACGGGCCGCAGAGTCGAGCCTTTCCAGGTTGTGGGCGGATTCCCCACTGAAGGCCGTGGATTCTCTAAGCGCGAGTACATGCACGAACTGCCGGATGCGGTTGACCTCCAGCCACAAGACGGCGCCGCCTACCGTCACGCTGATGATCAGCCATCCCCAAAACAGCCTGACCAGAATTTTTCGGTGGATAAACCGGCTCGTGGCAAGCGCTGCTTCAGAGTCTGCCTTGGCGTCATCGACCTTCCTCGTCATCGCTTCCGAACCGCTCATACCGCCGACTTGCCTGCGATAAACTTGATGTCTCTGTGCCAGCGCCAAATCACGTAGATCGCCGGGATGACCAGCAGCGTCAACAACATGGCCGAGGCGATCCCGCCGATCATGGGCGCGGCCAAGCGTTTCATCACATCCGCGCCGGTGCCGGTAGCGAGCATGACCGGAAATAATCCGACGATATTAGCCAGTCCGGTCATCATCACCGGACGGATGCGCTCCATGGCGCCGGTTTGCACCGCTTCCAGCAAATCGGCCAGCGAATGAAGCTGTCCGGCTTCCTGGCGTCTGCGGATGGCTTCATCCAGATAGGACAGCATCACCGCGCTCGTCTCGGCGGCGACGCCCGCGAGCGCGATTAAACCCACCCAAACGGCGATGCTCAGGTTGTACCCAAGTCCATACAGCGCCCACATGCCACCGACCAGCGCCAGCGGTACGCCCAGCATGACCATCAGCGTTTCGGCGACGGAACGGAAGGTGAAGTAATACAGGACGAAGATGATGGCCAGCGTCAGGGGCACGAATATCTTGAGCCGCTGCTGCACCCGCTCCATAAATTCGTATTGTCCCGACCAGGCCAAGGTATAGCCGGGCGGCAGTTCGATCTTTTCATTCACGACGCGCTTCAAATCTGCCACATAACCGCCTATGTCGCGCCCGGCCATATCCACGTAGACGTAACCTGCCAACATGCCGTCCTCGTCCCGGATCATCGCGGGGCCGCTGACCATGCGCAGCTCGGCGAGTTGGACGATGGGCACTTGGGCACCGTTCGGGGCGCTCACTAACACCCGTCCCAATTTATCCAGGTCGTCACGGAGTTCGCGCAGGTAGCGTACATTGACCGGATAGCGTTCGCGTCCCTCGATAGTGGTGGTGATGCTTTCCCCGCCAATGGCGGATTCGATCATCTTGCTGACGTCCATGACGGTGAAGCCATAGCGGGCGATCCCATCGCGCTTGATGACGAAGTCAAGAAAATAGCCGCCCGAAACCCGTTCTGCGTAAACGCTGCGGGTGCCGGGAACTTCCTTGGCGATCATCTCGATGGCTTTGCCGATCTCCTCGATCTTTTTGAGGTCGGGGCCGAAGATCTTGATGCCGACCGGAGTGCGCACGCCGGTGGTCAGCATGTCGATGCGCGCCTTGATCGGCATGGACCAAGTATTGGTCACGCCTGGAAACTGCAAGGTACGATCCATCTCGGTGATCAGGTCTTCGTAGCTCATGCCCTCTCGCCACTGTTCCTTGGGTTTAAGTTCCACCACCACTTCCATCATGCTGAAAGGGGCCGGGTCGGTGGAGGTTTCGGCGCGGCCGGATTTGCCGAACACATGCTCGACTTCGGGAAATGCCTTGAGCTTGCGGTCCATCTGTTGCAATAGTTGGCCGGCCTCGGTGACCGAGATGCCCGGTAGCGTGGTCGGCATGTACAGAATGGTACCTTCATACAGCGGCGGCATGAATTCCGTGCCCATGCGCTGATACGGCAGGGCGATGCTGGCGATGAGCAAGATGGCAAGTGCGACCAGTATCGTCCGGTAGCGCAGCGCGAGCCTCAGAATGGGCGCGTAGGCCCACTGCAGCAGGCGACTGACCGGGTTGCGCCGCTCCGGGATGATCCGGCCCCTGATCAAGAGGGACAACAGGGCCGGGATCAGCGTCACCGCGATGACCGCGCTCATGGCGATGGACAGGTTCTTGGTCAACGCCAGCGGTTTGAACAAGCGGCCCTCCTGACCCTCTAGGGTGAAAACCGGCATGAAGGCGATGGCGATCACCAGCAGCGAGGCGAAGATCGGCGGCCCCACTTCTTTGGCGGAATCGATGAGAACCCGATTGCGCTCGCCCACTCGCCCGCCGCGCTCCCATTCCTCCAGGCGCCGGTGGGCGTTGTCCACCATCACGATGGAAGCGTCCACCATATCGCCGACGGCGACGATGATGCCGCCGATGGACATGATGTTCATGCCGACCCCAAGGAAATACATCGGGATGAAGGCGATGAGAATGGCGATGGGCAGAGTGATGATGGGAATGAGGGCGGAGCGGAAATGCAGCAGGAAGACGATGATCAAGACGCTGACCGTGATGAGCTCTTCGATCAGATTTTCGTTGGCCGTTGCCACTGATTCCTTGATCAGGTCGCTGCGGTCGTAGGCAGTCACGATCTTGACGCCCTTGGGCAGGGACGGCTCGACTTCCTTGAGCTTGGCTTTGACGCGATCAATCACCTCCGTGGCATCCTGGCCGTAGCGCATGATGACGACGCCGCCCACCGCCTCGCCCTGACCATTGAGATCCACCAATCCGCGCCGCATGTCCGGCCCCAGACTGACCGTGGCGACCTCGCGCAGCAAGATCGGCGTGCCATTCGGGGTCACGCCTACCGCAATTTGTTCGATATCGGCGGTGGATTTGATATAGCCCCGTCCCCGGATCATGTATTCCACACCGGAGAACTCGACGACCCGCCCACCCACGTCAAGGTTGCTGGCCCGCACCTTGTCGATGATCTCGTTCAGGTTGAGCCGGTAGGCCAATACCTTGGTGGGATCGAGATTGATTTGATACTGGCGCACGAAACCGCCCACGCTGGCAACCTCGGCCACCCCGTCGACACTGCGCAGCCAATACCGCAGATACCAGTCCTGGAACGAGCGTAGCGAGGCCAAATCCTGCTGCCCGGTTGTATCCACCAGCGCGTACTGAAACACCCAGCCGACCGCCGTGGCGTCCGGCCCGAGCTGCGGCGTTACCCCTTCCGGTAGCTTGCCAGTCAACTGGTTGAGGTATTCCAGCACACGGGAACGCGCCCAGTAGATGTCGGTGCCGTCCTTGAACAGGACATAGACGTAGGAATAACCGAAGTCCGAAAATCCCCTCACGACCGTCACATTAGGTGCGGATAGCAGAGCGGTGATGATGGGATAGGTGATCTGGTCTTCCACCAGATCTGGGGAGCGCCCCATCCAGGTGGTATATACGATCACCTGGGTGTCGGACAAATCCGGCAAGGCGTCGATGGGAGTGTTTTTCATGGCCCAAAAGCCGCCAGCGGCCAGGCTAAAGACCAGCAGAAAGACAATGAAGCGGTTCTTGGCGCAAAATTCGATGAGTTTTTCTACCACACGGTTACCTCAATGTTTCATGCCGGGCATGCCGCCCACCGCCGATTTCAACTGGCTTTCGGAGTCGATAAGGAAGTTGGCCGAGGTTACGACGTGTTCGCCTTCCCGGACGCCCTCCAGGATTTCCACCCAGTCTCCGCTACGCAGGCCGACTTTGGCGTTGCGCCATTCAAGCCGACCGCCACCAAGGTGGATGAAGACGATCTGCCGTTCGCCGGATTCCAGAATCGCGTCTTTGGGCACGGCCAGCCTAAGCCCTAGCGGAATTTTCAGTTCCAGGTTGGTATACATGCCGGGCTTGAGCCGCTCGCCCGGATTATCCAGTTCGAAGCGCACCTTGGCGGTGCGGGTCTGCGGGTCGACGGTTGGATAGATGAAGCCGATGCGCGCCTGCAGCGAGATGTTCGGTGCGTAGGACAGGCTTACGCTGGCGGTCTGCCCGATCGCTATCAGAGGCATTTCATACTCGTAGATGTCGCCGACAATCCAGATACGGGACAGATCGGCGATGGTGTACAGCTCGTCTCCCGGTTTGGTTTGCAAGCCCGCTACAGCCATCTTGTTGATCACGGTGCCATTGCGGGGGGCGTGGATCGGCAGGGTGGTCAGCACCTGGCCGGTGCTCTCCAGGTCGCGGATATGGCTTTCCTGGATATCCCATAGCGACAGCCTCCGGCGCGACGCCTCCAGCAGGGCTTTCGCGCCGGCCGCAACCTCCGGAAACTCACTGTTCCCCAGCGTCCGGCTGCTGCGTAGGGCGATCAGGTATTCCTCCTGGGTGGCCAATAATTCCGGGCTATACAGGGTGAATAGAATCTGCCCCTGTTTGACCGATTCTCCCGTAAAGTTCACGAACAACTTGTCTATCCATCCTTCAAGCTTGATGGTGACACGAGAAACTTGCCGCTCGTCGACCTCCACCCGACCCACGGTGCGGATCGCCCGTTCCAGGGGACGCCGCTCCGCCGGTTCAAACTTGACGCCGATGGATTGCAGGCGTTCCGGGCTGATGACCATCGAATTCTCGGATGGCCCCGAAGCCTGGTGTTGCGAATGGGCCGAGTGATCTTCTTGTCCCGATTGAGGTTCGATTACCTTTTCATGAGTCTGATGAGCCGGTATTTCGGCCTTCCCGGCGGGTGATGGGACGGTCGTCGAGTGATTCGCCCGCAAGACCAAGAACAAGGCCAGGGTCACCAAGACTCCCAAAGCCACTCCGATGAGCAGGTCGCGGAATTGACGATTCATGGTGTTTCTCCGAGGATGCCTTCCAGTCGGGCCAAGGCCTTCTCGTGTTCTGCCATTTCGCTGTGGAATTCAAGTTCGTTTTCCTGCAGGGTGAGCAGGCTGTTTAACAGGGTCAGGAAATCCACCTTGCCAACCGAATAACTTGCCTGGGCCGAGGCCAGAGTCAAGCGCGATTGTGGGATGATGGCATCCTTCAGCAATTTGACGAGCTGTCCGGCGCGCTCGGCCTGCGCCAGGTTATCCTTGAGCCGAGCCAGTAATTCCTGCCGCAGAGCCTGCAAATCCTGGAAGGACGCTTCTCGACCGGCCACCGCCTCATGCACGCCTTCCCGCTGTTTGGTGGCGTAGTAAAGGGGTAGCTTGACGTTCAGCATGACTTGGTAACCATCGGTTTTCATGGCTGTATCGCGCAATCCCAAGGCGGCGAGTTCGAAGTCCGGGTAGTACTCCCGCTCGGCCAGGGCAATCGCTTGATTGCCGCGCTCCACGGTTCTTTGCTGGCCATGCAGCAAGGGGGAGGTTTGCTCCAGGAGGGTGTTCCACTCGGCGGGCGAGTGGCGAAAGGCCGTGAAGCGAATTTCCTGCGGCGGGCCGAGAGGATCGTTGGGCAAACGGTTCAGGATGCGGTTGATGTCGGCATGCAGGGATTGCCTGCGTTGTTCCAGTGAAGCCAGGCGGGCCAGTAATCGCGATATTTCGGTTTGCGCACGCAAGACGTCCTGCTGGGCTGCCTGGCCCACTGAATAACGGGCGTTGGCGGTTTGCTCGAAATCCTCCAGCAGCAGCTTGTTCTTGCCGACCACTTCGATGGACTTATGGACCATGTGGAGTTCATAGAACAGCTCCTTCAGTCGGGCGACGACCGCCAATTGCGTCGCCAGGTAATCCTGCTCCATGCGCTCCGCATCGCGCGAGGCGATCTCGCCCTTGAGCCGGAGTTTGCCAGGAAACGGGACCTCCTGACTCATGCCGTACATCACCTCCCGCTGCGGGGCCATGTCCTTGTAGCCGAGAATCAACTTGGGATCGGGAAGGGTTTGCGCCTGGGGGATCACCGCCTTGCCGGACTCCCAACGCTGACGCGAAGCCTGGATATCCGGATTGTGGGACAGCGCCTCCTGGACCAGTTGTTCCAGCGACGCCTGTTGAATGACCTCCTCGGCGGCCCCGAATAAAGGCCACAACAGGCTGACCCACAATAACGCGGATTTCATCGCATTACCCCTCTTCGATGGCTTCATAGATCGTCTCCTCTTGGCTTGCAGGCTCGGTATAAAGCGATGGCGCCGGACACCGTGCGATAACGGGCGGTCTCCTCCACCGGTTGGAATCCAGCCTCCATCATGAAAACCGGCAATAGACCCAAGATGTTGTCATGAATCTCTTCAAACCAACGCACCACCAGCGAAATCATCCACATGGCCGGATCGTGCGGTTCGCCGAAATCCGCGACATGGAGTTCTCCACCGGGCCTGAGTACGCGGAATGCTTCCCTGAGCGCCCGCCGTTTATCCTCCCGCGTCAGGTGGTGCAGCATCAGGCTTGCGAACACGCGGTCGAGGGTATCGTCGGGATAGGGCAGACAAGTCGCCGTCCCCTGTTGCAGCACGATGGTCTCTCCCGCCTGTTCGGCCTTCCTTCGTGCGATGTCCAACACCTGGGGGTCCACGTCGAATCCATACACCGAGGCGTTCGGGTGGTTGTGCTTGATCAGCAGGGTGAGCGTTCCGGTACCGCAGCCCACATCCAGTACGTCTTGGCCGGGCTGGATATGCGCTTGCGCCACCAATGCAGCCTTTAATGCATCTTCCGGATACAAGCGCCGCATAATCGGATCGTACCAGGGCGTCAGCCAGCGGAAATGGAAGGCCGGGATGTAACGAAGGTGCTTCTTCATGACGATAAACCTCTCTCATGTGGTGACACTGCGACGAGGGATGCTGCGCGCCGTTCCCGAAACTGGCGTCGGACTTTAAGCGCTTCCAGGGTCAACAGCGGGATGAAACCCAGCCCGAACCAGGCGGCGCATTGATAAAGGGTGATCGGCTCGATGCCAAACAGGGTTTGCAGCGCCGGGATGTGATGAATGGCCAGTTGCAGGGCAAAGCTCGCCGCCACGATCAGAAACAGGCGAAGATTGGTGAACAATCCCAGTTGCCAGACGGTATGACGGCTGCTGCGGGCACCGAAGGCACGCAACAGCTCGGCGGTGACCAGGGCCGTGAAGGCGGCGTCGCGCGCCTGCCCGAGATTGCCGTCGATGATCCACTCGTAGGCGAATGCCCCCAGCGAAACGCCGGCGGTCAAAAAGCCGGTCAACAAGGTCAGCTTGAGAAAAGCCCGGTCGAGCATGTCGGCCTGCGGGTTGCGTGGTGGCCTGCCAAGCACGTCGGGATCGATGGGATCGGTCGCCAACGCCAAAGCGGGCAGCCCGTCGGTCACCAGGTTGATCCAAAGCAGGTGTAGCGGCAGGAGAGGAAGCGGCCAACCGACCACGGCCGCGATGAGCATGACGGCAAGCTCCCCGGTATTGCCGCCGAGCAGATAGGCCAACGTCTTGGCAATGTTGTCGTAAATGCCCCGGCCTTCCTCGACCGCCGCGACGATGGAGGCGAAATTGTCGTCGGTGATGATGATGTCGGCGGTTTCCTTGGTCACCTCGGTGCCGGTGATGCCCATGGCGATGCCGATCGACGCCTCCTTGAGCGCTGGGGCGTCGTTCACGCCATCGCCGGTCATCGCCACGACCGCGCCGGTCGCCTTCCAGGCGCGCACGATCCGCAGCTTGTGCTCGGCGGTGACACGGGCATACACTGCGACTTGCCGTACCCGTTCCAGAAGTTCGCCATCGCTCATGCTTTCCAATTCGGCTCCCAGGACCACCTCGTCGCCTTGATCGAGTATCCCCACAACTCATGTGCGATGGCTTGCGCCGTGTCGGGATGATCGCCGGTAATCATCACGGTCTTGATGCCGGCGCGTTTGCACTTGGCGACCGCCTCGCGAACCTCACCACGCGGCGGGTCCTGTAAACCGACCAATCCTAGCAGGACCAAGTCCTGTTCGATATCGGCCTCATCGAGTAACTCCGGCGGACGATCCGGAAACGATTCCAGCACCCGTTCGGCGATGGCCAATACCCGCAGCGCGTCGCTGGCCAGCAATTCACTGGCGCAAATCATGGCGGCACGGTCCTCGGCGGTCATGGGTCTTACGCCCTCCCGAGTGCGTATTCCGGTGCAACGCTCTAGGATAACTTCGGGAGCGCCTTTGACGAAGGCGCGGGTTTCCTCTTCCCAGCGCCTAATCACGGTCATCCGCTTGCGCTCGGAATCGAACGGCAGGACAGCCAGCCTAGGCATCTCAGTCTCGACCGCAGCGCGGTTGATGCCCCATTTCGCGGCGGCCACCAGCAACGCCCCTTCGGTCGGGTCGCCCACGATTTCGGGGCGTCCGTCCCGAACGGTCAACTCGGCATCGTTGCAAGCAACGGCAGCCCATAGTAGTGCGAATAACACTGGATCTTCGCGCTGTTCCCGTCCCTCGCAAACGAAGGAACCGATGGGGTGATAGCCTTCTCCGGTTACGCTGAACATGCGCTCCTGGGTAACAATCTTGCGCGCCGTCATCGCGCCGACCGTCAGGGTGCCGGTCTTGTCCGTGCAAATGACCTGGGCGCAGCCCAGGGTCTCGACTGACGGCAGACGCCTGACCAGGGCATTGCGCCTGACCATGCGCTGCACGCCGAGGGCGAGCGCCACGGTGACCACCGCCGGCAATCCCTCCGGAATCGCGGCCACCGCCAGGCTCACCGCGTTCAGGAACAACTCGAACGGCTCGTTGGAGCGTAGCAGTCCCAAGCCGAAAACGAGAGCCACTATACCAAGGCAAATCCACAAGAGTCGGCGTCCGACGCGATCCAGCCGGCGCTGCAAGGGGGTTTCGTCGGTTCCCGCCGTTTGCAGCAGCCGGGCAATATGCCCGACCTCGGTGTCCATGCCGGTTGCCACGACCAAGGCCCGGCCTGAACCACCGACGATGCTGGTGCCGAGAAACACCATGTTGTGCCGATCGGCCAAGGGGGTTTCCTTCGGCAGTATCGTGACCCGTTTCTCCACAGGCTGAGATTCGCCGGTGAGTGGCGCTTCATTCGCTCGCAATTGCGACGCATCCAGAACGCGGGCATCCGCCGCGACCAGATCGCCGGCCTCCAGTAACAGAATGTCGCCACGCACGATCTCGGCAGTGGCCACCACGTCGGCATGCCCGTCCCGGATGACGCGGGCCTTGGGTGCAGCAAGGCGCGCCAGGGCGGCAGCGGCTTTCTCCGCGCGATATTCCTGAAAAAAACCGATGATCGCGTTCAGGATCACGATCGTCAGGATGGCGATGCCGTCGATCCATTCGCCGAGCGCGATAGAGACGGACGCCGCGCCGATCAATACCCAGATGACCAGGCTCTTGAACTGGCCCACGAAAAGCGCTAGAGGGGAAATGCCTCTGGTCTTGCTCAATTCGTTTGGCCCCTGCTGAGCCAAGCGTTTCAAAGCCTCCTCGGAAGACAACCCGTGATGAATATCCGCCGCGAATTGCTCGGCGACTTCGGGAAGCGGTTGGTCGATCCAGGTCTTATTCATGGTTATGCTCCGGTTAGCCGATTCATGGCATTCTCATCGCTCTTTCGGCAGGACACAGAACCCCTGCGGTTCCACACCGAGGGCCGCGTTGAACTTGCTGGACAGGTTTTGGAAAGCGATCAGGGCGGTCAACTCGATGATCGCATCATCATTGAAGCAGCGGCGCAATCGCTCGAAATGTGCGGGTGAAGTTTGGCGGTTCGAGTCAGTCACCGCCTCGGCGTAAGACAGTGCCGCTTTCTCCCGTTCACTGAACACAGGACTTGTTTCGAATTCAGCAAGCGCCGCCAGCTTGTCAGGCTCGACTCCACGCCGGAGGACGATGAAAGAGTTCAGATCGACGCAGAAATGACAGCCATTGATCTGCGACACGCGGACGGTAATCAGCGAGCGCAACGAAGGTTCGATTGGCGATGAACGGCGGTCGAGCGCACCGTATAGCAAGGCGATGGCGGCAAAGACTCTTGGGGTTCGCGCCCACAGCCGGGCCGATTCCAAAACGGCACCGTAGCGCCGCTTCTGGTTCCAAAAGAAAAGTCGCGAATACCACGGATATTGATGGTCGGACGGAGTCGCTATGACCGGCATGTTGGATTTCCCCTTTTGATTCCGATAGGCGTTTTACTTGGCTTCCTGATTTGGGCTTGGTAACGCCATGGGCAGAAAAATTTATCATTGTCCCATGGCGTTCCTATGCCGAGATGGAGGATTCATGGAAACATTATTGAATGTTTACCGTGATTCTACCTTGGCAGCAAGCCGATGATTATTCGACTCCCCCTGCCATCTGCCGGTGGATCTTCGCCATCTCCATGTTCGCTTCGGCGATTTTTCCGTATGACTGAATCAGATATTGACAGTGTGATTCGAGTGTAAAAATCTGCTTTCCATAGAAGTAGCTATGCGCTTTGTACTCATCTAGGAGTTTTTTGTGTTCTTTCACTTTTGCCTGAGCATCCTTGGCCGTCTGTTCATAATGCTCGGCTAGCGCCTCGTGGTCAGCCTTGGTTTTGGCGCTTTGGACGGCCACGGTCATGTCCATCGGATGAGGATTCGGCTGGGCGCAGCTCACTAGCATTCCCATGGCAAGGAAAGTAATTAAGGCAAGTTTGGTTGTCGTGTTCATGGCACACCTCGAAAAAGTGGTTATTTAATCTTGATAGAAGAATTTGAAACGCGAATGGTTGGTTATCGTTTGTTGTGCTGTTTTTCCTCCTTTGGAAATAAAAAACGATGCTTTTCATTTGATGGAATACCCCTTGACCAGGGCATAAATCACGGGAATCACGATCAGCGTCAGCAGCGTGGACGAGACCATCCCGCCGACCATGGGCGCGGCGATGCGGCGCATCACCTCGGAACCGGTGCCCGTGCCCCACAGGATGGGTAGTAACCCGGCGGTGATGGCGACCACCGTCATCATCTTGGGTCTGACCCTCTCCACAGCGCCTTCCCGGATGGCGGCGTAAAGGTCAGGAATATCCATCTGCCTGCCTTCCGTCGTTCTTCGTGCCTTGACCTTTTCCAATGCCTGATCCAGATAAATCAACATGACCACGCCGGTTTCGGCGGCTACTCCCGCCAGTGCGATGAACCCCACCGCGACCGCCACGCTGAGGTTGTAGCCCAACCCATACATGAGCCACACACCGCCCACCAGGGAGAAGGGTAGCGACAGCATGACGATGAGGGTTTCGGTGAGCCTCTTGAAATTGAGGTAAAGCAACAGAAAGATGATGAACAGCGTCATCGGAATCGCGAGGGCCAATTTGGCCTTGGCGCGCTCCATGAACTCGAATTGTCCGCTCCAGGTGACGTAATAGCCGGGCGGAAACTTCACCTGTTCCAGGACGGCCCGTTGCGCCTCGGCCACGTAACCGCCGATGTCTCGGTTACGGATATCCACGAAGATGTAGGCGGAGAGCAAGGCGTTCTCGGTGCGGATGCCCGGCACGCCATGACCTAAGCTCACCTTCGCCACTTGTCCCAACGGAATCATGGCACCACCTGGGGTCGGCACCAGGACCTGGGTGGCGATCATGTCCGGTGAGTCCCGCAGTTCCCGGGGATACCTCACGATGACGTTAAAGCGCTCCCGCCCCTCCACCGTCGTGGTCACGGTTTCACCGCCCACGGCAGCGGCAATCACGTTTTGGAAATCGCCCACGCTGAGCCCGTAGCGGGCCAGGCGTTTCCGATCCGGCTCGATGGTGAGGTAATAGCCGCCGGTGATCCGCTCCGCATAGGCGCTGGTCGTGCCGGGCACGGTCTTGACGACCGCCTCGATCTGCGTGGCGAGCTTTTCCATTTGTGCAAGATCCTTGCCGAACACCTTGATGCCGATGGGGGTGCGGATGCCGGTCGCCAGCATGTCGATGCGGTTCTTGATGGGCATGGTCCAGGCGATGTTGACGCCCGGCATCTGGGTCGCCCGATCCATTTCGGCGATGAGTTTTTCGAGGGTCTGTCCGGGCCGCCACTGCTCTTCCGGCTTGAGGTTGACCACCGTCTCGAACATTTCCAGCGGTGCCGGGTCGGTAGCGGTCTGGACGCGGCCGGCCTTGCCTAACACCGACTCCACTTCCGGGAAGGTCTTGAGGATGCGGTTGTGGGTCTGCATGATTTCCGCCGCCTTGGTGACGGAAAGTCCCGGCAGGCTCATCGGCATGAACAGCAGTGTGCCTTCGTTGAGGGTGGGCATGAATTCGCTGCCCAGCTTCGATGCCGGGTAAACGGTCAGCGCCAGCACGACCACGGCGACGGCGACGGTCAGCTTCTTCCAGCGCAACACGCCTTCGATGACCGGGCGGTACAGCCAAATCAGTATCCGGTTCAGCGGATTGCGGTGTTCCGGCACGATGCGTCCCCGGATGAACAGCAACATCAGCACCGGCACCAGGGTCACCGACAGAAACGCGCCCCCCGCCATCGCGAAGGTCTTGGTAAAGGCCAGGGGCTTGAACAATCGGCCTTCCTGCTCTTCCAGGACGAACACGGGCAGGAAGGAGACGGTAATCACCAGCAGGCTGAGGAACAGGGCTGGCCCCACCTCTTGGGCCGCCCTGATGATCAGCTCCCGGCGATTCTCCCCAGGCTCGGCCCTTTCGAGGTGCTTGTGGGCGTTCTCGATCATGACGATGGCGGCATCCACCATGGCACCGATGGCGATGGCGATACCGCCGAGACTCATGATGTTGGAATTGATGCCGAGCAGGTGCATGGCGATGAAGGCGATCAACACCCCCACCGGCAGCATGACGATGGCCACCAGGGCGCTGCGCACATGGTAGAGAAACACCACGCAGACCAAGGCAACCACCAGGCTTTCCTCGATCAGTTTGTCGCGAAGATTGCGGATCGCCTTGAGGATCAGGATCGAGCGGTCGTAGACGGGTTCGATGGAGATTCCCGCCGGTAGGCCGGGGGCGATGTCATGAAGTTTGGCCTTCACGTTCTCGATCACCTCCAGCGCGTTCTGGCCATAGCGGGCGATGGCCACGCCCGAGACCACTTCGCCCTCGCCGTTCAGTTCGGTGACGCCGCGCCGCTCGTCCGGCCCCAGTTCCACCCGGGCCACGTCACGGACGAGGATGGGCGTCCCGCCCTCAGACTTCACCACCAGGTCTTCGATGTCCTGAATGCCGCGCAAATAGCCCTGGCTGCGCACCATGTACTCGGTTTCCGCCATCTCCACCACGCGCCCGCCCACGTCCCGGTTGCTGTCCGCGATCACCCGACCGACCGCCGCCAGCGGAATCCCGTAGGCCCTGAGTTTGTTGGGATCGACGGTCACCTGATACTGTTGGACGAAGCCGCCGACGCTAGCCACTTCCGCGACGCCGTGGGCCTTGGTGAGCTGGTAGCGGATAAACCAGTCCTGGAGTGTCCGGAGTTCCGCCAGCGAATACTGGGCACCCAGCACGGCATACTGGAACACCCAGCCGACCCCGGTGGCATCGGGGCCGAGGGTCGGGGTGACGCCCTTGGGCAAACGACTGGACGCAAAGTTGAGGTATTCCAGCACACGCGAGCGCGCCCAGTAGACATCGCTGCCGTCCTCGAAAATCACGTAAACGAAGGAGACACCGAAGAACGAAAACCCGCGCACGACCTTGGAGCGCGGCACGCTGAGCATGGCGGTGGTCAATGGGTACGTCACTTGGTCTTCCACCACCTGGGGGGCCTGGCCGGGATATTCGGTGTAGACGATGACCTGTACGTCCGACAGGTCGGGCAAGGCGTCGAGCGGGGTTTTCAGCACGGCGTAAACGCCGGCGATGACGAGAAAAACCGTCGCCAGCAGCACCAGAAACACGTTGCGTGCCGACTCTTCGATGATGCGACCCAGCATGTCACCGCCCTCCCTGACCGACGTGGTTGTCGGTGGGTGACGGAGGATGTTCTGAAGGCATAGTGCTTCCCGTCCCGGTATCGGCTGACCCAAAACTGCCCACGGCAGCCTTCAGGTTGCTTTCGGCATCGATCAGGAAATTCGCGCTGACCACGACGCGCTCTTGCTCGCGCAGACCTTCCAGTATCTCGATCATCTCCTCGCCCCGAACGCCAATTTTGACCGGGCGGGGCTCAAACCGCCCCTCGCCACGCTCGACCAGAACCAGCGAGCGTCGGCCACTTTCCAAAACCGCCGATCTCGGCACGGCCAGCGCTCTATGCGCCTGGGTGCCAATCTCAAGTTGGGCATACATCATCGGCTTGAGGAGCCCTTCAGGATTGGGCAATTCAATGCGAATCTTGACGGTGCGCGTGGTCGGGTTGAGCGTGGGATAGATGAATCCCACCTTGCCTTTAAACGTGCGGCCCGGATAGGCATCAAGTGTCAGCCGCACGGTTTGTCCGGGTTTGATCAGGCCGATGTCCTGCTCGTACACCTCGGCGATAACCCAAACCTCCGAAAGATCGGCGATTTTGAACAGGGTGTCTCCGGCCATGGCCCGAGCCCCGGCCACCGCCGGTTTTTCCATAACGATGCCGGAGGCTGGCGAACGCACGACCAGGGCGTGCAGCGCCTTGCCGGATTTTTCGAGGCTCGCCAGCTCGGTGTCAGAAATCCCCCAGTTGCGCAGGCGATCTAGGCTGCTTTCCTCCAGCCCTTCCATCCCCGACTGAATCCATGGCTCGGCTTTATCAAGCGCGGACCGGGCGTTTTTGGCAGTCAGATATTCGCGTTGGGCGGAAACCAGATCGGGACTGTACAGTTCGAGCAGGGGTTGGCCGTGTGCCACGGCTTGCCCGGTGGCGTTGACGTAGAGTTTCTCGATGAAGCCATCGAAACGGAGAGTCACGGTGTGAAGCCGTCGCTCGTCGGCTTCGACGAGCCCTAAGCTGCGAACCGTGTGCGCGATTTCGGTGTTTTCCACCGGCGCGATCTTGACGCCGAGCAGCTGGATTTTCTCGACACTCACGCGAAGAACGTTGGCTTCACCCTTGCCTTCCTCTTCTTCGTAGACGGGAATGTAATCCATGCCCATCGAATCCTTCTTCGGCACCTGGGAAGTGTCGGGAAGACCCATCGGGTTGCGGTAGTACAGAATTTTGCGCTCTTGCTTCCCTGAGCCACTTTCTGTGGGTGTACGCGTTTCGGCAGGAGATGCCGATTCCTCATAAATCGGAAGGTAATCCATGCCCATGTCGTCCTTGGCTGGCACCGGCGAGGTGATCGCCGGGTTCATGGGATGGCGGTAAAAGAGGGGTTTCTTATCGGCTTGACCGACAGCGGGGACAACACCGCTCGTGTGTTGCGATGCCAGCCAGTAGCCGCCCGACGCGCCCAGACCGGCAGCCACGAGTGCCGTCCAGAGTAGAGTTTTGTTCATAATCCTTCCCTCCCGACGGCAGCCGCCAGCTTAGCCAGGGCCTGATGGGCTTCGGCCAACGCCTGCCAATACTGCATCCGGTAATCGAACCAGGCGTTTTCGGCGCGGATCACGTTGAGAAAATCGGTTTTTCCGACCTGGTAGGCGGTGAGAGCGGCGGTGACGTTCTGTTGTGCGAGGGGCAGGATGTTGTTCTCGAACGCCTCGAATTGCTCGCGGTTGCCCCGGTAAAGGGCCAGCGACGCGCTGATTTCGGCCTGGATTTCCCGTTCCGCCTCGTCCAGCGCATAGCGTTCCTTGAGCAGTTCGCTCTGACGTTGATCGACGGCTTTCGCCTGTTTGCGGTCGGCGTAGATCGGCAGAGTCATGCTCAGTTGAAAACTGACGAAATCGCTGCGGCTCTGGCCGGTCGGGGTATTCTGGCGAAAGGAATAGGCGGTTCCCAGAGTGAAATCCGGGTAGTAATCCTTTTTCGCCAGTTCGAGTCGGCTCTGTGCGGCGTCGATGGCGTGCTTCCGTTCGGCCAGCAGCGGGTGGGACTGCTCTCCCTGTTCCTGGAGATTGCTATCGGATCGAATCTCCGGCAAACGGGTATCCACATCCTCGGGTAGCCGGATGGGACTGTCCGCAGGGCGGTTGAGCAAGGCGTTCAGGCGGGCGATTTCGGCGTGATGCAGGCCGAGGTGTTGTGCCCGTTGCTGAACCAGTTTGGCCAACTCCAGCCGGGCCGACAGGACATCCTGCTGGAGTCCCTCGCCGACCCGGTATTTGGTGTCGGCGATCTCCGCCAGTTGCCGCAACAGCCGCTCGGTATCGGCGATGATGAGGAGCGAACGGTGCACAGAGACGAGCTGCCACCAGCGGATGGTGACATCACGCGCCAGCCGGAGTTGCGCTTCCTCCACCGTGTTGGCGGCGGCTTCCGCTTCAAAGCTGGCGGCTTTTTGCTTAAGGGCAAGTTTGCCGGGAAACGGAATCGCCTGGCTGATGCCGACCTCCATCATCGTGAAGTCATCCTTGTGGAGGTTGAGGCCGGATGCGACGGGCAGCCAGAGCGCCCCGAAGCTGAGGGTGGGGTCGGGCAAGGTTCCCTCTTGCGAGGGGATGGCGGCCATCGCCTCGGCGCGCGCCCTGATCTGGGCCAGGCCGGGATTGCCTTCGAGCGCAATGGCGACCGCCTGCTCGGGCGTGATCAGTCCACCCTCATCCGGGTTCTGGGCAGCGAGGACGGAGAGCGACGAACAGAGAACGCTCGGCAACAGAACGGCCATCGCAGCATAGCGATAGGCCGGTGAAAACCGGTAAACAACAGACATGGAAACCCTCCGATCAGGAAAAGCACAAACAAGAACGGCTTTCTGATGCGGGAGGTCTAGTTCAGAAGACTACAGAATTGATAGATGAGGGGGACTTGCCGCCTTCGAAGGCCAATGTCGGCGAACTGGGGAACGGCTGGCGGTTGCGTAAGGCTGGCAAGCAGGAAGGTGCTGAAAAACGCCAAGGGCAACCAAAGGAAATCGAACGATACCTTGAGCTTATCGATGGAAAAACCATCCTTGGCGCTCGCCAACGCCGTGTAACAGGTCTTGTCGGCGCATTTTTCCGTCATATGCGAATCCTGCGCCATGCCCCTGTCGGCCATGGGCGCACTCTGTGCGCAACCGGCCATGACCACATGCGCCGACGGCGGAGGCTTGATGCAGTTCGTGTTGAACGCTGAAGCCAGCCAAGCGACCACGGCGAATAGCGCCACGGCGCGTACCAACCCCCGGTTTCGCGGGTATCTCAAGCTCAACAGTGTCGGCAACGGAAGTTTCATGCCCGAAACCTAACAATACTTCATGATAATGTCAATGATGAGAGGAAGTGCGTCGGCGGCGCTGGCCGGAGGGGATGCGCTGCCCACATTGCGCGTCGCCCGAGGTGACGAAGCAAGGCCACACCCCACGGCCCAGCCGTCACGCCGGAAATACCACTGCTCGGCTTGCCGACGCTACTTTGACGACCTGACCGGGACGATTTTCATGATTCCTCGCTTCATCTATTTGCCCATATGAGCCTCCTGCTTTGGTGCTCCTGGGGGACTATGCGTCTTCGTTCCTCGACCGCACAGACCCCCGCCTTTACGGGCGATCCCCAAAAGATGACCGACCGCTGGCGCGGACGGCCCGCCGCGGTCAGCAGCCTTGCTACTTGGTTGGCCGATTCGGCGTATGGGGGAAGCGAGGATCAATTGCCGACGACGATTCATCCAGTTAGGGTGACGAGAATCGGATTAAGATTTTCTTAACAGTCGCAGCCCATTAAAGATGACCAAGAGCGAAGCACCCATGTCGGCAGCGATGGCGGCCCACAGGGAGGCTGAGCCTAGGAATGTCAATGCTACAAAAGCCACCTTTACCATCAGTGAGAAAGCGATGTTCTGACGGATCACGGCGAGGGTGCGCCGGGAATGGCGGATCAACCAGGGCAATTTCGAAAGATCGTCGGACATCAGGGCGATGTCGGCAGTCTCGATGGCAGCATCGCTCCCCGCCGCGCCCATGGCAATGCCCAGACTGGCCCGTGCCATCGCCGGGGCGTCGTTCACGCCGTCCCCCACCATGGCGACCTGATCATACCGGGAAACCAGGGATTCCACGGCCGCCACCTTGTCCGCCGGCAGCAGTTCGGCACGAACCTCATCCACACCCGTCTCGCGGGCGATCCGCTGCGCTGTCGCCGCGTTGTCGCCGGTGAGCATGATGAGATGCTCGATGCCGGCTTCGCGCAACGCCCGGATCATTTCGACGGCTTCGGGGCGAACCGCGTCGGCCAGGGCGATGAGGCCGCAGACATGGGTTTCGTTGCCCGCCACGACCACCGTTCGGCCTGCCTGCGACAGGCTTTCCAATTGCCGATGAATTTCCCCGGTCTCCTGACCGCGTTCCTCCAAATAACGGTGGGAACCGACCCAATAGGTTTTGCCATTGAATTGCCCGATGGCGCCCTTGCCCTGAAGGATTTGTACCTCTTCGGCGGGGCGGATCGTCACACCGCGTTCCTCCGCATAACCCAGGATCGCGCGGGCCAGGGGATGATCGCTGCGCATCTCTAACGCAGCGACCCGTTCCAGCAGCTCCGCTTCATCATGGCCGCCCAAGGGAACCACCTCCACGACTTTCATTCGGCCTTCCGTCAACGTGCCGGTCTTGTCGAAGGCGACGGCCTTCAGATGGGCCGGTGCTTCGATGTAAAGTCCTCCCTTGACCAACACACCGTTGCGGGCCGCAGCGGCGAGCGCCGCCACAATACTGACCGGCGTGGAGATCACCAGGGCGCAGGGGCAGGCGATGACCAAAAGGACCAAGGCGCGGTAGAGCCATTCCATCCACGGTTCACCCAAAAGGAGTGGTGGAATCAGCAACACCGTGACGGCCAGGCCCATGACGGAAGGGGTGTAGATGCGGGCGAACCGTTCCACCCATTGTTCCGACGGTGCCCGCTTGCTTTGGGCTTCCCCCACCAGGCGGATGATGTGGGCCAGGGTGGTGTCTCCGGCGGGCTTGGTGCATTCGATTTCCAAGGCACCGTTGCCGTTGACCGTACCCGCGAACACCTCGCTGCCGGCTTGTTTCTCGACCGGTACGCTCTCCCCGGTGATGGGCGCCTGGTTGACTCCGCTGACACCTGCCCTGACCGTCCCATCCAAGGGAATCCGTTCGCCGGGTTTCACCACGAATAGCGCACCCACCGGCACGGTTTCCGGCGCTACCTCGACTTCGCGGCCATCCTCCAGCATCAGCCGGGCGATGGGCGGTGCCAGGTCCATCAAGGCGGCGATGGCGCGGCGGGCGCGTCCGACGCTCCAAGATTCCAGCAGATGGGACAGCGCGAACAGGAACGCCACCGTGGACGCTTCGAACCATTCCTGGATGCCCATCGCTCCGATGACGGCCACCGTCATCAGCAGGTTCATGTCGGGCGAGAGGCGCTTCAGGGCGAACCCGGCTTTCGGCAGGATGTACCAGGCACCGGCAAGCACACCCAAGGCGTACAACGATTTGACCACCGGCGGTACGTCGTGCACCAAGCCGACTCCTTCGGAACCCAGTGCGTCGGTGACTCCCCCAGCCAGGATAGCGTGGGTGAGGAAACCGGCCAGCGTCAGCAAACCGCTGACGGCGGTCAGGACGGTTCGGCCGTGACGTTTCCAAAAAGACTCGTCGGAGGAGAGTTTCGGTTCGGACAAAAGCTTTGCCTGCATACCGGTGCGGGCGACGGCACGAATAATGGCGTCGGCCGAGACGGGGCTTGCGTCGCCGCCCACGCTCATGGTGCCCTCCAGAAGATTGAACGCGAGGCGGTCTTCACCACCCACCAACGATCCCAGCTCCCGCTTGAGCACGGTGACTTCCTCGGCGCAGTCCATGCCTTCAATCTTGAAACGCAAGACTTCCGATGTCGCCGTTGGCGCGGAGGGGGTCGTCGTTTCGGCTGGCGATGGATCCCTGTGACACGTCCCGCCACAGCACGCCGGACGGGGCGGCTGAGGAGCGGATGATCGACCGGACTCGAACAATCGGTAGAGCAGCGGCAATACCAAAAGCGTGAGCACCGTACTGGAAATCAGCCCGCCGATGACCACCGTCGCCAACGGCTTCTGCACCTCCGCTCCGGTGCCGGTGGCGAGCGCCATGGGCACGAAGCCCAGGGAGGCGACCAGCGCGGTCATGAGGACCGGGCGCAGCCGGGTGACGGCACCTTGGGTAATCGCCTGTTCCAGCGGCAGCCCCTCTTTGCGCAACTGGTCGATGAAGCTCACCATGACCAGACCGTTGAGCACTGCGACCCCCGAGAGGGCAATGAAGCCCACCGCCGCCGTGATCGAGAACGGCAAATCCCGCAGCCACAGAGCCAAGACGCCGCCGATCAGCGCAAACGGCACGCCGGTGAAGATCAACAGCGCTTGCTTGACCGAGTTGAAGGCGCTGAACAACAGCAGGAAGATCAGAAAGAAGCACACCGGCACCACGATTTGCAGCCGTGCCTTGGCCTTGACCAGGTTCTCGAACTGGCCGCCCCAATCCAGCCAGTAGCCGGCGGGCAACTTAAGTTCAGCGTCGAGACGCTGCCGCGCCTCGGTGACGAAGGAGCCGAGATCGCGGCCCCGAACGTTGGCCTGAACCACGATGCGCCGCTTGCCGTTTTCCCGGCTCACCTGATTAGGGCCTTCGGCGATCTCAATCCGGGCGACTTCGCCGAGCGGCAGAAAACCGGGTTGTCCCTGCCCTGATGCGCCTGGTGGCAGCGGAATGGGCAGTTGTCGCAGCGCCGTCAGGTCACCGCGCAAGGTTTCCGGCAGACGGACCACCAGTGCATAGCGGCGGTCGCCCTCGAACACCAGGCCGGCGTTCCGCCCGCCCACGGCGACGGCGAGGACGTCCTGCACGTCGGTGATGTTGAGGCCGTAGCGGGCGATGGCGGCGCGGTCGATGACGACACTGAGGATCGGCAGACCGCTGGTTTGCTCGACCTTGACATCGGCCGCGCCGGGCACGTTCTGCAACAGGCGTCCGATGCGCTGGGCCAAAGGCTGCATGACGTCGAACTCGTCGCCATAGAGTTTAACCGCCACGTCGCTGCGTACCCCGGCGATCAGCTCGTTGAAGCGCATCTGGATCGGCTGGGTAAACTCGTACTGGTTGCCCGGCAGTTGTTCCAGAGCTTTTTCCATCTGCTCGATCAGCTCTTCCTTGGATTTGTCAGGCTCGGGCCACTCTTTGCGCGGCTTGAGCATCACGAAGGTGTCGGAGCTATTGGGTGGCATGGGATCGGTGGCCATTTCCGCCGTGCCGATCTTACCGAAGGCATAGGCGACCTCCGGGAAACGGGCGGCGGCCTTTTCCACCTGCATCTGCATCGCCAGCGATTGGGAAAGTCCTGTGCTGGGGATGCGCATCGACTGGATCGCGATATTCTTTTCGTCCAGGGTCGGCACGAATTCCTGGCCCAAGCGCGTAAACAAGCCGAGCGCTCCGGCAAAGACAACCGCCGCCACTGCCACGACGCGCCCAGGATACCGCAGGCCGGCTGCCAACAGGGGCGTGTAAGCGGTTTTGGCCGCGTGCATGAAGCGGTTGTCCTTTTCCACCACATCGCCCCGAAACACCAGGGCCACCATGGCCGGCACGAAGGTCAGGGACAGCACGAACGCCGAGAACAGCGCCAGGATCACAGTCGCCGCCATGGGGTGGAACATCTTGCCCTCGACCCCGGTCAGGCTCAGGATAGGCAGGTAGACGGTGATGATGATCGCCTGGCCGAACACAGACGGCTGGATGACCTGTTTGGCGGCCAAGCCGACCTCATGCAGCCGTTCGTCCAAGCTCAGCCGACGCCCCAGCGCGTGCTGGCGCTCCGCCAGGTGGCGCAGGCAGTTTTCCACGATGATCACGGCGCCGTCGACGATCAGGCCGAAGTCCAGGGCGCCGAGGCTCATCAGGTTGCCGCTGAGGCCGCCGCGCACCATGCCGGTCGCCGTCATCAGCATGGCCAGCGGAATCACCAGCGCGGTGATCAAGGCGGCGCGCAGGTTGCCGAGTATCCAGAACAGCACGGCGATGACCAGGGCCGCTCCTTCCACCAGGTTGTTGCGCACCGTCTTGATCGTGGCGTCCACCAGCAGGGTGCGATTCAGTACCGGCTTGATGCGAACGTCCGGCGGCAGGGCCTTGCCGATGGCCTGGAGCTTGGCGTCCACCGCCGCCGCGACCTCCCGGCTGTTCTCGCCGATGCGCATGAGCGCCGTGCCCACCACGACCTCCTCGCCGTTTTCCGACGCGGCACCAGTCCGCAGTTCCTTGCCGATGCCCACTGCCGCCACGTCGCGAACGTAGATTGGAGTTCCACCGCGCGAACCGACCACGATGTCGGCGATCTGGCCCGTTGTGGCGATACGGCCTTCCGAACGGACTTGAAACGCTTCGCCCTGGCTCTCGATGTAACCGGCGCCGACGTTGGCGTTGTTGCGTTCGAGGGCGGCAATCAGGTCCTGGAAAGTCAACCCGTAGGCGAGCAGTTTCGAAGGGTTTGGCTGCACATGGTATTGCTTGACATAGCCGCCGATGGCGTCCACCCCGGCCACGCCCGGCACCGTTTTGACTTGGGGGCGGACGATCCAGTCCTGGACGGTGCGCAGGTACGCGGCCTGTTCGAAGGGTTGGCGCAGAACCTGGCCTTCCGGGGTCAGATAAGCGCCGTCGCTCTGCCAGCCCGGTGCGCCGTCGGCGACCGGCGCACCGCCGTTCGGGTGAACGTATTCCACCGTCCACATGTAGATTTCGCCGAGTCCGGTGGCGATGGGTCCCATCTTGGGTTCGACCCCGGGCGGCAGGCTCTCGCGCGCTTCGAGCAGGCGTTCGTTAACCTGCTGGCGGGCGAAATAGATGTCCACGTCGTCGTGAAACACCGCCGTGACCTGGGAAAAACCGTTGCGCGACAGGGAGCGGGTGTAATCGAGTCCCCGAATGCCCGCCAAAGCGGTCTCGATGGGAAAGGTGACCTGCTTTTCGATGTCGGTGGGCGAGAGTCCTGGAGACAAGGTGTTGATCTGCACCTGCTGGTTGGTAATGTCGGGCACGGCGTCGATGGGCAGCTGCGTGAGCGAGAATCCGCCCAACACGGCCAGAGCCAGCGTCAAAAGCACCACCATCACGCGGTGCCGGATGGAAAATCCGAGGAGGCGTTCAAGCATGGCGTGGCTCCTTCGTCGGGTACAGATTGAGAAACGGCGGTTCAGTCTTCATGCTCGGCCTCGCCTTTCTCCAACTCAGCCTTGAGAATGAAGCTGCCGGTCTCGACGTAGTGTTCGCCGGGCTTGAGTCCGGCGACGATCTCCACCCGGCTGTCGTCGCCGCGGCCGAGGGTCACGGGGCGCGGTTCGAAGCCTTCCCCTTCCTGGACAAACACCACGGTTTTGTTCCGGATGCTCTGTAGCGCGGAGCGGGCGACCCGCAGGGAGACCTCCACCGCGCCGGTTTGCAGCCGTCCAGTGACGAACAGGCCCGGTTGCCAACGGCCGTCCCGGTTGTCTACTTCGGCGCGGGCGAAGGTACGGCGCGTCTCCTCGCTGACCAGTGGCTGGACGTGAATGATCTTTCCCTGGGCTTCGGGGATACCCTCGCCGGCGCTGACCGTGACGGTTTGCCCGACACGCACCACCGGAAGATCCTTGGGGTAGACGTTCAAGTCCACCCACACCGTGTTCAGATCTCCGAGCAAGAAAATGGGGGCGTTGGGCTCTACGGCTTCTCCCAGGGTGATGTGCCGTTCCAGGATGGTGCCGGCAAAAGGCGCGGCGATGTCGTAGCGGCCCAATGCTTCATGCGGATGGAGCGACTCCAGGGAATGACGGGTCAGCGCCTGCAACTCCTGTTGCGAAACCCCCATCGCCAGGAGCTTCTGTTCCGCCGTGTGTTCCTCGACCTGGGCGACCGCCAAGGCTTGTTTGGCTTCCTGGTAGAGCTGTTTGGAGGTGATTTGGTCCTTCCACAGGGATTCTTTGCGCTGGAAGGTAGCCGAGGCCAGCGCCGCCCGCTCCCGCGCCACGAGATAGACGGCGCGAACTTCGGCCAGTTCGCGGCTGTCGATCACAGCCAGGACTTCGCCGGCCTTGACGTGATCGCCCAGCGTTTTTTTGACCTCGCGCACCACGCCGGCCACGCGCGGCACCACCCGGACGAGCCGGTCGGTGTTGATCTTCACCTGGCCGGGGAGATTCAGGCTCATGGCCAACCGGCCCGGTCCCGCCGTTTCCACCCGGATGCCGCTTTGGGCGATCTGCTCGGCGCTCAGGCGGACGATGTGTTCTTCCTTGTGGCCAGGTTCGTGTTCTTGGGCTTCGCCCCTGGCTGAGGAAGGGAGGTCCATTAAAATCCCCACCAGGGCGATGCCCGCGATGGTCAATGTGTTCTTGCCTTTCATTTCGACCCCTCGGAATTTTCGGCGACGGCGAGCCGTTCGCCGATAAGCCGCTCCACTTCGGCGACCCCTTGGTGATAGGCGGTGAGCGCACGGAGGTATTGCGCCCGGGCGGCAAACAGGGTGCGCTGGGTGTCCAGAACATCCAACAGGGCGAATTCGCCGTATCGATACCCCTTCCGCACCGCCTCGAACGCGCTCTCGGCGCCCGGCAAGATAGAAGTTTTGTACGCCGCCGCTTCCGAATAGGCGGCCGCGAGCGACTGATAGGCCGTGTTCAAAGCCGTGCCGACCCGCACCTCGGCGGCGCGGCGCTCGTCCTCCGCCTTGCCACGCCGACGCTCCGCTTCCAGAATGCCGCCCTGGTTGCGGTTGAAAACGGGCAGCGGCAGGGACACGCCGACAACCAGGGCGTAATCGCCGGGCATGAGGTATTTGCTCACTCCCAAGGTCGCGGTGACGTCGGGGATGGCTTTGGTTTTTTCCAGATCGATTAGGGCCTGCCGCTGCATCAGTTCTGTCGACCAGCGGGCCAATTCCGGATTCCGGTGGATCCTTGTCTGCAATCGTTCCAGGGTGGGGATGGGCAAGACGGATTCAAGCTCGCCGCGTGCCTTGGCGAAGCGGGGTTCGACGCTTCCCCAGAGGGCCGCCAAGCGCCTTCGGGCGGCCTCCAGCTCCCGTTCCGCCCGCGTCAAATCGGTGCGGACGGTGGCGAGAGCGACCTTCGCACGGGTCTCCTCGACCGGGGATACCTCTCCGGCCTTCACTTGATTCCCGACCGTCGTAGCCACTTGATCCGCGAGTTCCGTTGTCTGCCGTGCCAGATCGAGCCGCGCCTGGGTGCCCAGCACTTCCGTGAAGGCTTGGGCGACCTGGGTCGCTACCGCGATGCGCACGGTCTCATAATCCCAGCCGGCGAGATCCTGCGTCTGTTGCGCCGCCTCAATGCGCGCGGCGCGCTTGCCGCCCAGTTCGATCAGCTGGCTGAGTTCCAGGGTCACCACGTCGCCGTCGAACCCCCGGATCGAGGCGTTGCCGAAGTTCGCCGCGTTCGCGCTGAAAGTCGGATTCGGGAATAGTCCCGCCTGTAGAACCGCCGCTTCACGCGCGCGGATTTCCTGCGAGAAGGCGGCGAGTTCGGGGTTCTTGAGCAGCGCCGCGATGAGCGCCCGCATCAGGGTGATGTCCCCGGTAGGTTCTTCCGTGGAAGCCATCTTGATGGGCATGTCTGGCGCCGTGAGTGCAACCGTTTTAGCACCCTCGGCGTTGCTATCGAATGGAAGGAAGCCGGTCAGCACGAAGACTGCCGGTATGGTGAATTTATTGAGCACGGATGATTCTCTCAAGCGGATGGAGTGCTCTGCCGTGCGGCACGCACACGACAGCCCCTAGTGCCTTTCGGCGGGCAAAGATCGCTTGGAGACCTAGATCAGCAGCACGACGCTGCGGCGGAGAAGGATGCTGGAGTCAAGGTGAGGGGGACTATGAGCGCGGAAAACGGCGATGGCCGTCCGGACGAGAGGAAGCAGCATGAAACCAAACACGACGAGCACGGCCCATCCCACATCACCCAAGCCCTTCCCGAATTCGGTGAAAGGCGTGTGCGAGCCATGGTCGTCGCCACCCACTGGGATATCGACACAGGCTGGGTCGGTGTCCTGCAACACGGTTTTGCCCGCGCCGGCCTGGTCGAAACAGCGCGGGCTCAGAGCGCGATGGTCATGCCCGGCACGCTCCACCGCAACATGCCCATCCACTCCGAAACATAGGACATAGGCCGACTGTTCGATAACGCCCAGAGTGAAGTGCCCCAGCACTGCGACCATGAGCCACAGGCTGAGCCAGTTCTTGGATCGGCGGTGGCGATGTAGGAGCACTGACATTGAACGATCGGGATAAGTTGAGAGGCAATGACTAGCGCAACGCTACTTTTTAGGCTCATGGCCCATCATGGACTGGTTTCCCTGGCAGCAGCCCATGTCATTCATCATGTCACGCATGTGTTCCATGTGTTGATCCATCATATGCATGCGCTCCTGGGCATCCTTCGTCTGGCGCATTTTGGCCAGTTCCTTTTCCATCTGCTTCAGGCGTTCCTGGGTCTCCTTTTCGGACATGGGTTGTTGCTGTTCCTGAGCGGCCAACGCGAACGGGCTGAGCGATACAAGGGCAGCGACGATCATTCATGCGTATTGTGCGGCTTTATCAATTGCATAATAATACAACTATGTATGTAGTCAATCTTCAAGCTGAACATTTATTTCAAGCTCTGGCCGACCCTACGCGCGTCCGCATCGTGCGCCTTCTTGCTGTGACGGGTGAGGAGGCGTGTCTGTGCGAGTTGGTGGACAGCCTGCTGGAACCTCAATACAAGCTGTCACGACACGTAAAAATCCTACGCCAGGCGGGTTTGTTGTCCGTGGAGAAAGAGGGCCGGTGGGTTTATCACCGTCTGGTCACCGGAGCTGGCTATCTAAAGCACCTGTACGACATGGTGTGTACACTTCGCTGGCAAACATGGAGCGATGCGCAAGCGAGCGAGTTTGCCATGCCCCTGCGTAGCCGAGGCACCGGGCGGGTTCCCGTAGGGAACCTGCAAGGTGCAACGAACGGCGTAAAGTCATCTGCGAACGAGAAGCGCAGACTTCGAGTTGAGCGGGGACGGCGCAGGCCGCCCGAAGGGCAATGGTAGTGCCTTGGCGGAAGCTGAAACCTGTAGGAACAGGTTTCAGACTCGACCGCCCGGCACTCCCTTTCGGACCCGAATGGCCTATTTGCCGGGGACCTTGAGCGTTTCGAAAAACGCAAAGCGTTGCGGGTTGGAGGACGCTGCCGCGTCGGCATTCAGCATCCCGAACTCGCCGTGCAGTAACATTAAAGCTTGCGGAGCTTTGTCCGCGCATCGGCGGTCGTGAAACACCAATGAGTTCTCACAACACAAGTAGTTAGACGCATCAGAAAGGGATCATTGCTATGAAATCGCTACCGATAATTTGGCAGAGGCTCGTGAGCTCGGACGGGAAGACGTGTGATCGCTGCAACGCCACCTATCAGGAGATGGAGCAGGCCGTCAGTAAACTCAAGGAGGCGCTCCGCCCCTTGGGCATTGAGCCAACCCTTGAGATCAGAGAAATAGACGAAAAATCATTCAAGGCCAACCCCTCGGAGTCCAACCGCATTTGGATCGCGGGCAGACCCATGGAGGAATGGCTCGGTGCGAGAGTCGGGAGCAGTCGTTGCTGTTCTGTTTGTGGCGAATCAGAGTGCCGAACGGTAGAGGTAGGGGGAACTACGTTCGAGGCTATTCCCGAGAAGCTCTTTCTCAAAGCTGCTTTGGTCGCTTCCTCTCAGTTGTTGGACCTCACGCCGGAAGCGCCTCCGCGTTAAGGTGAGTATCGGTGCTGCTGTGACTTTTCTAAGTCGATGTCAGCAGGAGGTTTGAGTGGCAATCGCTCCCTCATGTGGGCAATGCCCGGTAAATGGTCGAACGGTGGACTTTCAGAATCTTCGCGACTTCAGGGACCGGCCTTCCCTCGCTTATCAGGCGTTGGGCCAGGTTGATTTGGTCGGCTGACAGTTTGGCTGGCCGTCCGAACCGGACGCCCCGCGCCTTGGCCGCAACGCGCCCGGCACTGGTGCGTTCGTGGATCAACGCCCGCTCGAACTCGGCGATGCCCGCGAAGACGGTCAGCACCATTCGCCCCGACGGTGATGTCGTGTCGGCCCAAGGTTCGTGGAGCGACCTCAAACCGGCCCCGGCCTCTTTCAATTGCTCGGCAATCTCCAACAGGTCGCGGGTGGAGCGCGCCAGACGGTCAAGCCTGGAGACGACCACCACATCGCCAGCGCGAAGCTGGTTCAGCAGTCGGTCCAATTCCGGGCGGAACCGTTTTGCGCCAGAAATCTTTTCCTCATAAATACGCTGGCAACCGGCGCCTTTCAGGGCCTGCCGTTGCAAGGCAAGGTCTTGGTTGTCGGTGGAGACCCTGGCATAGCCGATCAGCATCGGTATGTCCGCCTCATGTGTTGCAAATGTTGTCGCAAAAAATTTTACTTTCGCTACACATTTTTGCAACATGACCAGGCCATTTCCATCCAAACCTCCATGCGCTACATGGCTATGAAAATTAAGTGCTATTCATCTCTGAAAGTCATAGATTGTACGGCACTGTGGCTGTTGTCGTATAAGTTACAAGTTTTGCGACAGACCGGTCATTTTGTTAGCCACCTCGTGTTGCCAATGACCAATGATCAAGCGACTGCTAGCCTGCCTATTTTTGCGCCATGCCGACATCGAGTTAGACAATTTGCAACGTGTTGACATTGAGTTTGAACGCTGCTGACACCGACTTTGACAATTTTGCTTGCATCCATCGCAGTAGAACGCGGGTTCTGGCCCTGGCCCTATGCCGCTGACATCGACTTTGAAAAATGCCCCCCATGGCATCTGCTTGCAAAGCCACACGTATCACCTGTGCCGCAAAAGCGGCTTCCTGACCAAGCGATAGCACTTCACCTTCCTTGTAAAACCTATCGTCATTGATGCAAGAATCGCGTCGGTCAACGATCTGGCTGCGGCAAGGTGCTGCATCCATGGAACTCCGCCACTAGGCTTGTACTCGCCTGTATGTCTGGATCAGCTTGAAGGAATTGGCGAAAATCTCGGTCCGATTTTTTTTGATGGCAAGCTCCACCATCATGATCTCCGCCTTTTGCCACAGTTGACCAGCTTAATCACCGCATTGGTGGTTCAAACCAGAATCGCTGCTCTAGCAGATCCTAGTCAAAGGCTAGAACCGCCGGTTCACAAGATCCGCAATCCTTGGCTGTCCAGACTCCGTATGGCAAGTGCTTGCAAGGATGGAATTCCGATTTGGGTCGCGCACGCGGATTAGATCTTTGATTAACCTGATGATTAGGATAGATTAGGACAATTCGCATAATTTTATAAAAAGATGATTTTAAATTGAAAAAGTCGCCGAAATAGTTTTTTTCGGCGTGTCGCGGCACACGCTCAGGCGTGTCGCGGCACACGCTCAGGCGTGTCGCG